>JAXDPV010000072.1:0-12477 GCA_034668185.1 Actinomycetota bacterium | reverse complement strand
CTTGCCCTTCTTCGGGATCCAGTCATCTTGGTACCGCACCAGGGTCTGCCGCAGATGGGGCTCGGCCGGCGACTTGGCGCCGTCGTACACGAGGACGGCGCTCGGCGGTGTGCCGTTCCCGCCGGTGCACGTGACGAACACGATGGCCACCTGCGTGTCGGGCTGGGGTTTCGCGTAGATCGGATCCGACGCCGATGTCTGCCCGCCACAGTCGACCGGGTAGGAGGCCGATGCCCAGGCAACCTGCGAGAGCGGCAAGGTGGCCGCCGCCGCGAGGGGCGCCGTTGTCGTCGCCGCGCCGGTCCCGGTCCTGGCGTCGCCGTCTCCCGACACGACCCGTTCCGCTGGTGGCTGCCGGTTGCTCGAGATCAGGTAGGCAGCACCGACCACCAAGCCGACGGCGGCTACGGCGCCCGCGATGCGTCCCGCCCGGATGTTCCGACCGCGCTCACCACGTGCCGTGTTCATCGACGCTCCTTCCGCACCATCAGTACCACCCGTAGGTCTGTTCATGGCTCCAGGCGGCGCAGGGATTCCCGTATCTGCCGGCGATGTAGTTCTCGCCCCATTGGACCTGCGTCAGCCCACTGTCGTGCCAGTCGGTGCCCGCCGTCGCCAACTTGCTGGCGGGCAGCGCCTGCGGGATGCCATACGCCCCGGAACTCGGGTTGGTGGCGTTCCATTGCCAGTTGCTCTCCCGGATCCAAAGGCTGTTGAGGCAGGGGTATTGCGTCCCGGTGCTCCATCCGTAATGAATGAAGAAGTTCTGCGCGTACTGCCGAGCACCGGTGGCATCGCGGAGCCACGACTTTGCCCAGAGCGGGGCGCCGTTGGTGGCATAGACGACAAGGTTCTGGTCGTCCTGGAGCTGAAGGATCGCCCCGTTGTACTGGTGGGTGCCGGTCTGCCACAGCCACGTGCCGCCGGCGTAGACGACGACGTTGCCGTCCGTCTGGACCGTCAACAAGTCGCCGGGATGTGGCTGGGTATGCGTATCGAACACCGCCGTACCGTTGCAGTACTCGACCACGTTTCCGTCGCCGGACTGCACGATGAGCATGCATCCCGTCCCTGTGTTCATCGACGAGCCCGCATAGAGCGTTTGGCCGGAACCCAAGACCACGTTGGCGGCACTCGCCGGCACCGCAGAGATCGTCGTCGCGCCGGCCACGAAGCCGACCACGAAAAGCGCCCGGACGAGCCGCTGCAGAACCGTAGTCCTCATGCGTCCGCCTCCCTCTCGCCGTCGAACCCTGGTCAGGACGGTACGGATGTCCTGGCAAGGATCGCCATAGCCCCATCGGGCCATTTTCTGTCAACGGCGTGGCCATCCACGGTTTGGAGTTCGCGCTACTCGACCCTAAGTGTCGAAGCTCGCCGCCCTCATCGAGCGGCTTGAGAGATCCGCCAGCAACCGACGCGTGACTCGGCAAGGTGTCCGGCGGCGATGAGGCCGGGTAGCCAAGTCAATGGTGCGGGATGGGCCCTCGACATCCGCCCCGCACCGTGGGGCCCAGCCAGCGGGACCCGAACCCGTTGCTAACCCGCTACTCCACCCGCAAATCCGCTGATCGCCCGGGAGATCACGAGCTGCTGGATCTGCTCGGCGCCCTCGAAAATGTCGATGGTCGCCCGTCGGCGGCGAGACCCAAAATCGGACGATGGGCTCGTTTAGCCAAATGGCAATGTATCGACTTTATGTAACGTCATCTTTATGGGACGCGAGGGTTTGGACATCGTTCTTACTTGCAGCTCGGTCGTCGCAGCGACTGCGGCTCTTCTCACGCTGAACTGGGCAGTCCGAGGTCTTAGGCAACAGATGCGAACGGCAACGTGCCAGGCGATCTACCAACATCAACTTGAGATCGACCTCTTCATGTTCGAGCACCTTGATATCAAAGAGCACATTGAGGGAGGCCACGGCCTTCCCAGTGGTGGACCAGAACGTCAGCGGATCATCGCAGTAACGGAGATGATCGCGACACTGTTCGAACACGTCTTCCTGGAACGAGCAAGTATGCCGGACGATCTCTGGACAAGTTGGCAAGGCTTCATGAGCGATTACGCGACGCAAGTAGCCTTCAACGAATACTTTGACATAAGGGCAAGTTGGTACTCGAAGCCATTCCTCAAGTTCTTGGGACGCGAGTGAAGCTGCTTGGGCGCCTCACTGAACTCAACTATGGGCTCGACACAGTGTCCGCACGCGGTGCACTGTGGCGACTGCCAGATGTCAAAGTCACACGATTGTGTCGCTGGCTGGGCGAACCATTCGCGATAGTCAAACCAAAGGCTCATCTAAGTGGTGACGGTGGGCTATCACCACGGAGTTAAGAGGCAGCCGCCCGGTGCCCCTACCGGGCTCGCTGACTTGAGACGATCAGCGCCTGCTGCGCCAACAATTCAAGAGAGCGATGTCGTGCCCCATGAGAGAGGCCTCATGAGAAAAGGGCAGCAGGAGATCAACGTCGTTAGTCGTGCCCTTCGTGTGCACGATTTTACATCGGAGGTCGTATATGCGCGCGACCACTTGCGACCGAAGATCGGTATCCGTCCGCCGGAGGTCAACGCGGAACTCGGAAAGTGCCGATTTGGTAGCAAGCCCGCGCTTGCGATCCTCGTCCGACTCGACAAACTCTCGGAGCACATCGTCATCAACGCACTCGTCGATCGTCGCCCGCAGCTGGGCTCGCTCGTCTCCGTAGCCCCACTGGCCCGATGAGCCGACGGCTTGAAGAACCCTCGCTAGGTCGCTGTCGCTGGCGGGCGAGAACGTAGGCGACTTGAGTACCCGCTTTACGCGGCGTAGCGCTTCAGCTCGGGAGAAGGCGGGGAAGTAGAACTCAAGCACTTGGTAGTAGGCCAGGAACTGAAGGAGCGGCATCGACTCTGCGCTACGCCCGTACCAATAGAGCGCCATCGGTTCCTGGTCGTACCTCCACGCCGGCAACGTTATAGCGGCAGGTGCTGACGGAACGCGCCGCCGAACCCGCTGATTGAGCCTTTTGACCATATGGAGTGCCACGCCGCGAGACAGGTCGACTTGAAAGAACAAGGCATCCGCAAGGTCAGCGGCTCGGCGCTCGACTTCTGCAACGGTTCCCTCCAGGCCGGAGACACGTATCGACGGAAAGTAGGCGGGTGAGAAGGCCAGGTTTCCCATGGAGCGCAACGAGCGCGACCACGGCCCGAGTTCGATCGACACCCCCTCCTCCTGTGACGGCACTGCCAGAACTGGTAGGACGGTTTCTCGGTCGATTTGCTGGATCTTAAAAACCCGTCGAGCTGTGAGTAGCGGACCCACGCTCCCGTATGTCCCGAGCCGACACTCAAAGTACCGATTCTCGGTGTGGTGGATGGCGTCGTAAGTATCAGAAATGAGGTACTCCTCGAACGCGGAATCGAGAAGCAACTGTGCTCGTTCCGCGTTCATCACATGGACAGGAGCCGTACCGCCGCTGACCGTCGGCATCTCTATGAAGAGCTCGAACTCGGTCGGCCGAGCCGAAGGAACCTCAGTGGAGCTGATTCCTGCCACCGAGAGCCGCTCCATCAGTGGCTCAAGGCACTTCCGGAAGCTGGCTGATGGTGACGACTCGCCGTCCGCAAGTTCATCCTCACTACTCATCCGGCCTCCTCATCGCAAACCATGTCCCCGCCTGGTCCGTATCGGCGAACGGCCTCGAATATGGTGCAGAAACTGGCGGAGGAATGCTCACTTCTGCACCATTCACTTTTCTTGCCGACGCCCCGCCGAGCTCCACCACGGATACCCACAGCAAACCAAACCGCAGGTAAGCCCTACTCCACTCGCAATCCGGAGATGGCCCGGGAGATCACGAGCTGCTGGATCTGCTCGGTGCCCTCGAAGATGTCCATGATCTTGGCGTCGCGGTGCCAGCGTTCGACGGGGTATTCACGGGTGTAGCCGTAGCCGCCGAGGATTTGGATGGCACGTTCGGTGACCCAGACGGCGGTGCGGGCGGACTTGAGCTTGGACATGGAGCCTTCGGCGTTGCGGTAGCCGCCGTTGCGGGCGAGCCAGGCGGCGCGGTGGATCAGCAGACGAGAAGCGTCGATCTCGGTGGCCATGTCGGCGAGCATGAAGGCGATGGCCTGATTCATGATGATCGGCTTGCCGAACGCGTGGCGCTCCTTGGCGTAGTCCAACGCGTACTCATAAGCCGCACGGGCGATGCCGACGGCCATGGCGGCGACGGCGGGGCGGGTGGCCTCGAACGTCGACATAGCCGGCTGCTTCTCGCCGGTGCGCCCCATCTCCCGGGCACGGGCGAGCTTGGCGTCGAGCTTCTCCTTGCCGCCCAACAGCAGGCGACCGGGAACACGAACGTCGTCGAACACGACCTCGGCCGTGTGCGAAGCGCGGATGCCGTGCTTCTTGTACTTCTGGCCCTGCGACAAACCAGGCGTACCGGGAGGCACGACGAAGGAAGCTTGGCCACGCGACTTCAGCTCGGGGTCGACGGTTGCCACCACCACATGAACATCCGCGATGCCGCCGTTGGTGATCCAGGCCTTGGTGCCGTTGATCACCCACTCGTCGGACGCCTCGTCGTAGACGGCGCGGGTGCGCAACGAGGAAACGTCGGAACCGGCGTCGGGCTCGGATACGCAGTACGCACCCAACGCCACCTTCTCCGGCGTGCCGTAACACTGCGGCACCCACTCCAGGGTCTGCTCGATCGTGCCCTGGCCCGAGATGCCGGCGGCGGCCAGGCCGGACCCGAAGATCGACAACCCGATGCCGGCGTCGCCCCAGAACAACTCCTCCATGGCCAGCGGCAACGTCAGCCCGGTGGGGTCGCCCATCATGGCGTTGGCCATGAAGTCCATCCCGTAGAGGCCGATCTTGGCCGCCTCCTGGATGATCGGCCACGGCGTCTCTTCCCGCTCGTCCCACTCGTGCCCCGCCGGCCGCACCACGTTCTCGGCGAAGTCGTGGACCCACTTCTGGATCTGTAGCTGGTCCTCGTTCAGCTCGAGGGAGAACTCACCCATGGTCGTCGGCACCTCCGGGGCGCAAGATTGGTTGTTACTCGACGGTAACAAGAGCCGACCCTACGTGCCAAGATTCTGACGTGACGACGGCGGATTTCCCTTACCGCATCACGGCCCACGACCCTGCGGCCTACACCGACGACGAGCTGGCCCAATCGTGCGAGTTCGGCAACGTCCTCCAGGCCGAGGTTCTCCCCGACGATCCGCCGACGCCGCTCGACGACCTCATCGCCAACCATCGGGCCACGCCCGCGAGACTCCGGCGTTACGCCTTCCGTGCGTGGAACGACGAGGGCAGCCTCGTCGGGCGGGCCGTCACCAACATCGACCCCGAGCACGACGACAACCCCGACCTCCTCCAGGTCGACGTCCTCGTCCTGCCCGAACACCGGCGCCACGGCCTCGGCGGCCGCCTGCTGGCCGAGCTCGTCACCGTCGCCAAGAAGGAGAACCGCACCCGGCTCCACTTCAACACCAACGAGCCGGTCCCGGCGGGCGCGGCCTTCGCGGCATCCTTGCGAGCGGCGCCGAAGATGGCGATGCACGTCAACCACCTGCCGCTGGCCGACGTCGATCGGGCGCAGCTCGAGCAATGGGTCGCCGACGCCGCCACGAGGAGCGCCGACTACGAGCTCATCGGCTGGGACGACCGCACCCCCGACGAACACCTCGAGCGTTGGGTCGACATCGTCCTGGTGATGAACACCGCCCCGCGGGACGACCTCGACATCAACGACTTCACCTACACCGCCGAGATCGCCCGGGAGCACGAGCTCCAGCGGGAGGCGACGGGCGCGCAGGCATGGACGCTGGTCGCCCGCCACCGTGACACCGGCGAGTGGGCCGGCTTCCACGACGTGTACCACTCCCCCAGCGCGCCGACGATCGTGTGGGTCGGGGCCACCGGCGTGCGGCCCGAGCACCGGGGCGCGGCGCTGGGCAAGTGGCTCAAGGCGGCGATGACGTTGCGCGTCCTCGACGAGCGGCCCGACGTCACCGAGATCCGCACCGGCAACGCCGACTCCAACGACGCCATGCTCGGCATCAACCGGGCGATGGGCTACAAGCCTTTCATCGCGTCGACGGCGTGGGAGTTGTCCGTCGACGACGCCGAGGCGTGGCTTCGTCATCGGAACCTGACGCCGTAGAGACGAGGGCGGCGGCCACGCCGAGGAGCAGCACGCCGCCGACGTAGGGCGCGCCGACCCCGATCCGCTCGAAGGCGAGGCCGCCGAGCACGGGCCCGACGATGCGGGCGAGGCCGCCGGCCGACTGTTGGGCGCCGAGGGCCGCGCCCCGTTGGTCGTCGGGCACGCGGCCGGCGACGGTGGCCGCCAGCGTGGGCGTCACCAGGCCCTGGCCGAGGGTGAGGAAGAGCAGCGCCGGCGCCAGCGCGAGCCACGAGTGGACGAACGGCATCACCGCCAGGCCGCAGGCGTTGAGGACGAGGCCCGCCCGCAGGGTGGCGGCTTCGCCCATGCGGGCCACGACCCGGTGGACGACGCCGGCGTTGACCAGCGCGATGAGGATGCCGATGACGGTGAAGACCGCGCCGGTCGAGGCGAGGCGCAGGCCCAGTCGGCGTTCGCCGAAGAGAGCGAACGTGGTCTCGAAGGCGCTGAAGGCGACCAGGCTGGTGAAGGCGACCACCAGCAAGCCCGGCAGAACCGCCGCGCGGGCGCGCAAATCGTTGGCGCGTTTTTGGGCGCCCCCCCGGGGTGGGGGTTTATCACGGGGGTGTGACAACTCCGCCGGGTTGGGGTGGCGGGTTTCGGGGAGGCGGACGGCGGCGACTATGGCGTTGATGCCGGCGATGGCGGCGGCTACGAGGAAGGGGAGGTGGGGGCCGCCGAGGGCGGCGAGGGCGCCGATGGCGGGGCCGGCGACGAAGCCGAGGCCGAAGGCGGCGCCCAACAACCCGAGCAAACGGGGGCGGTCGGAGGGAGGGGCGAGGTCGGTGACCGCGGCCTGGGCGACCGAGACGCTGGCGCCCGAGATGCCGTCGACGATGCGGCCGACGAACAACAGCGGCAGCGACCACGCCAGGCCGGTGATCAACGAACCGACGGCGGTCCCCGCCAACGACAACACCAACACCGGCTTGCGCCCGACACGGTCCGACACCCGCCCCCACACCGGCGAGAACACGAACTGCGCGAACGAGAACGAAGCGACCAGGAGGCCCACGCCCGCGGGACCGGCGTGGAAGCGTTCGGCATACAACGGCAGGATCGGCAACACGATTCCGAACCCCACCAGATCGAGCGCCACCGCCAGCCAGATCGTGCCGAAGCCTTCGGGCAACGACGTCCGGCGGCGGGGCACGGCGCTCCAGACAACGGCCCGCCCGGCGGCCCGTCAAATCGGCGGGAGGAATCCTCGCGGTCCGTGGCTTTCCCACTCTCGGCGCGTACGGTACGCTGGCCGGAACTCAACTGGACCAGGAGCAACCATGAACGTGCGAACCCTCGTAGCTAGCGGTGTCCTGGTCCTCGGCGTGCTCGGCCCGGCCACGGCGGCGATGGCCGAAGACGACCCCTACGTCAAGAGCCCGCCGTCCTCGGTCCTCGACGTCAGCATCGAGCGCCCGACCGCCGTGCTCCCCGCGGTCCAGACCCGCCAGACCCTGCCCGTCACCGGCAGCGACCTGGTCGGCCTCACCGCCATCGGCCTCCTGGCCATCGGCACCGGCACCGTCCTCGTGCGCCGCAGCCGGCTCCAGCCGGCGACGGCCCGGGCCACCATCACCGCGGAGGCCTAACTACCCGCCGGACTCGACTACCCGCCGGACTCGCCGGCTTCGCTCCTCGCCCGGTCCACCAGGGCGTTGGCGCTCCGAATGGCATCGAGGGTCGCGGCCCTCGCCTGATCCCGCAGCGCGGCGGCCTCGGCGCGGATCTCCTCGGCTTCGGCCAAGGCGGCCTCGACGATACGGCCCGCTTCCTCCTCGGCCACCCGCACGATCTCGGCGGCTTCGGCCTCGGCCTTGGGCCACGTCTTCGGGGCGACGGGCGCGACCGCCGCGGCCACCGGGATGTCGTCGAGGGACATGGTGCGCAACCCATCGGCGATCGAGCGGAGGAAGTCCTGCACCTCACGGGGCTCGAAGCCACGGAAGGCGACGGTGAAGTGGGCGTGCTCGAGCCGTTCGACGAGGGCCGCGACGTCGCCCTCGTCGGTACCGGGCTCGTCCACCGGCGCATGGTACCGTCCGCCCGGTGGCCGACCCGGAGATCCTCCGGCGCCCGCCGGCAGGTGGGGCGATGGGGGTCGCCAGCGTCGCCGGCGGCCTCGTGGTGGTCGCCACCGCCCTGCTCGCCGGCCGAGCGCCCCTGGCGACGTTGCTCGGCGCGGCCGGTGCCGTCGTCGTCGGCCTCGGCCTGGTCAGGCCCCAAGCCGCGCTCCTCCTCCTGATCGCGACCGGCCCGCTCGAGTCGGCCGTCCTCATCCCCGACAACGCCGCCCTCACGCCGGTCAAGGCGGCCGGGGCCTTCTGCTTCGCCGCCTTCGCCTTCGACGTGCTCGTGAACCACCGGCGCATCCGCTTCGACCGCAGCCACGCCGTGCTCGGCCTCCTCCTCGCCCTCGCCCTGGTGTCGAGCCTGGCCGCCCGCTCGACCCCAGACGCGCTGACCACGACCGTCCGTTACGCCAGCTTCGCCGGCCTCTACTTCGTGGCCACCCAACGACCCGACCGCAAGCTGGCGGTCCGCATCGTGTGGGTCCTGTCGGCCGCGGCCGCCCTGGCCGCGGTGCTGGCCGTCCGGCGCTTCCTCAGCGGCGAGGCCCTGCTGGCCGGGCCGGTCAACGGCGACTCCAACGACCTGGCCTTCATCCTGGCCACCACCCTGCCCCTCACCTTCTGGCTGATCCGCACCAAGGGCACGTTGGCCCGCATCGCCGTGCTCGTGATGGTCGCGGCCATCAGCCTCGGCGTGCTGCTCTCGCTGTCGCGCGGCGCGCTCCTCGCCCTGGCCGTGGCCGGCGTCTTCCACGCCGCCACCGAACGGCGCCACATCCCGGTGCTCCTCTTCGGCGGGGCCGTCACCATGGCGGTGGCGCTGTTCGTCGCGGGCTCGGCCGCCGACCGCATCAACGAGGGTCTCACCGTCAAGAGCCACATCGCCAGCGAGAACGTCGAGACCCGCCTCGACGCATGGCACGCGGCCGTCGAGCTGGCCACCGACCGGCCCCTCCTCGGCGTCGGCCCCAACAACTTCGGCTTCTACTACTTCGAGAAGACGGGGCGCCCGCCGGGCACGTTCGGCCTGCGGGTCGTCCACGACGCGTACCTCGACGTGGCCGCCGAACTCGGCTTCACCGGCCTCGTCCTCTTCGGCAGCTACCTCGCCATCACCTTCGGCCGGGCGACCACGGCCGTGCGCCGCCGCCTCGGCCCGCCCGGCCTGGCCTCGGCCGTGCGCACCGCCATGGTGGTGGCCATGGTCGCGGCCCTCACCCTCTCGGAGCAGTACTTCCCGCCCTTCTGGGTGCTCGGCGCGCTGGCCACCGTCCTCTTCCTCGAAGGCGAGCCCGAGTGGTCGTCGTCTACCTCCTGACCCTCTCCCGCGGCGGGCCCGTGGCCCACGTGCGCGACCTCGCCCCCCGGGTCGCGGCCCGGGGCCACGACGTGCGGGTCGAGACCGTCGCCATCCGCAGCAAATGGGACGTGCGGGGCGCGCTCTCGCTCTGGCGGGTCGTGGCCGGCGCCGACGTCGTACACACCCAGGACCGGCGGGCGGGCTGGTTCGGCCGGGTCTTCGGCCGCCTGCGCGGGACCAAGGTCGTACACACCTACCACGGGCTGCCCGAAGACCTCGCGCCCCGCGTCGGCACCTCGATCGAAGCGCCGTTGCCGTGGCGCCGGCGGGCGTGGATCTTCGGCGTCTACCTCCCGATCGAGCGGTTGCTGGCCCGGCTCGGCCCGGTGCTGGTGCCGTCGCAGGCGATGGCCGACTTCCTCGCCGGGCCGGCCCGCCTGCCCAGAGCGCGCCTGCTCGTGCGGCCTTCGGGGATCGACGTCCGCCGCCGGGAACCCGGGCCGCACCACCAACCGTTGCGCCTGGCGGTGGCGGCCAACCTCGAGCATTGGAAGGGCGTCGACCTGCTGCTCGAAGCCTGCGCCATGGTGGCCGCGCCGGTCCACGTTGACGTCTACGGCGACGGTGCCGAAGCCGACGCCCTCACCGCCGCGGCCGCGAGGCTCGGCGTCGACGCCACCTTCCACGGTCGGGTCGACGACGTGCGCGAGCGCCTGCTCGACGCCGACGTCTACGTCCATCCGTCGCGCGCCGACAACCTCCCCATCGCCGTGCTCGAAGCCATGGCCGCGGCCCTGCCGGTGGTCGCGACCCGCGTGGGCGGGGTGCCCGAGCTGGTCGACGACGGCGTCACCGGCATCGTCGTGGCGCCCGACGACCCGTCGGCGTTGGCCCAGGCCATCGAGCGACTGGCCGCCGACGACGGCGAGCGCGTGGCCATGGGCCGGGCCGGCGCGGCCCGCGTGGCCGAGCACTTCGACCCCGACGAAACCGCCGCCGCGGTGGTGCAGGTGTACGAGGAGCTGTGCGCATCCTCTCGGTGATCCAGGAGCTCGGCCCCGGCGGCGCCGAGCGGGTCGTGCTCTCGGTCGTGGCCGGGCTCTCGGGCTCGGGGCACGCGATGGCGGTGGCCGCCGCGCCCGGGCCTTGGACCGCCGAGCTCCCGAGCGGCGTCGAGTCGTTCTCCCTGCCCCGCATCGAACGCCGCCCCCACCGCACCGTGGCCGGCGCGTGGCAGCTCGGCAAGGCGATCAAGACGTTCGGGCCCGACGTCGTCCACGCCCACAACCCGGGCATGGCCGTGCTCACCGCGCTGGCCACCCGCCGGGGCGGCAAGGTACCCGCCATCGTCAGCTTCCACGGCGTGCCCGAGGCCGACTACCCGGCCGCGGCCCGCGTGCTGCGGGGCGCGCGCCTCCCGGTCGTGGCCTGCGGGCCCGGCGTGGCCGCGGCGTTGCACGAGCAAGGCGTCGACGTGATGGCCACCGTCGTCAACGGCATCTCGCTGCCCGCGCCCCGAGCCGCCGACCGGTCGTCGTTGGGCATCGCCGACGACTCCACCCTGGTCGTGGCCGTCGGTCGCCTGGTCGAGCAGAAGGACCACGCCACCGCCATCTCCGCCATGGCGGCGTTGCCCACGTCGGTCGTGCTGATGATCGTCGGCGCCGGGCCGCTGGAGGCCGGGTTGCGGGCGCAAGCCGAGTCCATCGGCGTGGGTGATCGGGTCGTGCTCGCCGGCGCCAGGCCCGACGCCCGTTCGATCCTCGCCGCCGCCGACGTCGCGCTGTTGCCCTCGCGCTGGGAGGGCCTGCCCCTCGTCGGCCTCGAAGCCCTCGCCGCCGGCGTGCCCCTCGTGGCCACCGCCGCCCGGGGCACGCGCGAGCTCCTCCACGACGGCGAGGATGCGCTCCTCGTCCCCGTCGGCTCCAGCGTCGACTTGTCGGCCGCCATCGGCCGGCTGCTCGGCGACGACGCGCTGCGGGAGCGGCTCCGGGCCGCGGGACCGAACCTCGCGGCCCGATACTCGGAGGCGGCCATGGTCGACGGTTTCCTCGCGCTCTACCGGGAGATGGCGTCGTGAGGGTGAGCATCGTGGTGCCGGCCAAGGACGCGGCCACGACCATCGGCGAGGCGGTGGCCTCGGCCGTGGCCCAGGGCGACGTCGAGGTCGTCGTCGTCGACGACGGCTCGACCGACGACACCGCCGCCGTCGCCGAGGCCAACGGCGCCCGGGTCGTGCGCCACCCGACCAACCTGGGCGTGGCCGCGGCCCGCAACCGCGGCATCGCCGAAGCCCGCGCCGGCCTGATTGCCTTCTGCGACGCCGACGACGTCCTCCTCGGAGGCCACGTCGACGCCATGCTCGCGGTCCGGGGTGACGACCACGTGATCGTCACCGCCAACGCCCTGTGGTCGTTCGACGGCGTGGTCACCGGCAAGACCCGCCATCGGGGCCGCTTCCCCGAACCTTCGCAACAGCGGCGCGCGATCCTCGAAGCCAACTTCGTCTCGACCATGTCGCTGTTCGACCGCGACCTCGTCGACCGCATCGGCGGTTTCGCCGACGACCTCACCCACGCCGAGGACTGGCACTTCTGGATGCGAGCCGTCTTCGCCGGGGTGGTCGTGCGCCACCAGCCCACGCCCCTCGCCCACTACCGATGGGGCCCCGGCCTCTCGGCCGACACCGAGCGCATGGACGCCGCCGTCGTCGAGGTGCTGCGCCGGGCCGAGGCCACCCTCCCCCTCACCGACGACGAGCGGGCCTACGTCCGGCGCCGCCTCGAAGGCCCGTCACCGCAATCGTTGCTCCGCACCGCCGATGCCGCCGTGGCCGCGGGCAGGTGGTCGGAGGCGGCCGACGCCTACAAGCGAGCCGCCGAGCTCGTCCCTTCCGACGACGCCGTCGTCACCAAAG
>JAXDPV010000071.1:0-5227 GCA_034668185.1 Actinomycetota bacterium | reverse complement strand
ACCTCGACACCAAGCTCACCGGCCACTACCCGGTGAACGCCCACCTCAAGATGCTGCTCGACGACATCATCAGCGACAGCCGGTGGGACATGACCTACCTCGGGATGCAGATCATGGTCGAGGGCCTGGCCCTCGCCGCCTTCGGCTTCATCCACCAGATGACGACCGAGCCGCTGCTCAAGCAGCTCCTGCGTTACGTCATGTCAGACGAGGCCCGCCACGTCGCCTTCGGCGTGCTCAGCCTGCAGGAGTACTACCAGGAGCTGAGCGCGCCCGAGCTGCGCGAGCGCCAGGAGTTCGCGTTCGAGGCCGCGGTGCGGATGCGCGACCGCTTCCTCCAGCAGGAGGTGTGGGAGCGCCTCGGCATCAGCCCGAAGGTCGCGGTGCCGCTGGTGCTGCAGGCGCCCGAGCGGGCCCTGTTCCAGTCGATGCTGTTCTCCAAGATCGTGCCCAACTGCAAGAAGCTCGGGCTGCTCGACGCCGCCGACGGTTGGCTGCGCACGAAGTTCCAGGAGCTCGGCGTGATCCAGTTCGAGGACTGGGCCGACACCGGCGAGGAGTACGAGATGTTCCAGCTCGCCCAGGGCGAAGTCGCGAACACGCAGTCGGCCTAGTCACGGCCACTAACGTCGTGGCGTGACCGCCGCAGCATCCGAGCCCGGCTTCCTCGTGCTGCACGCGCTGCGGCTCAAGGGCTTCGCCGAAACTCCCGTGGTAGCGGTGCGGGCCGGCCTCTCCGAGGAAGAGGCCGGCCGCCGCCTGGAGAAGGCGAGCGCCGACGGTTGGGTGTCGCGGCGTGACGGCCGCATCTCCGGCTGGGCCCTCACGCCCGACGGCCGGGCCCGCCACACCGAGCAGATCGCGGCCGAGCTGGCCGAATCCGGCGTGGGCCCGCAGGTCGACGCCGCCTACCGCGCCTTCCTTGCGGTCAACCACGAGCTGCTGTCGGTGTGTACCGACTGGCAGCTCCGCGCCGGCCAACTCAACGACCACACCGACGGGTCCTACGACGCCGATGTCGTCGCGCGCCTCGGTGCGGTGGACGCCGCGGTGCAACCGACGTGCGCCAATCTGGCCGCGGCCCTCGAGCGCTTCTGCGACTATGGGCCCCGGCTGGCCGAGGCCCTCGCCAGGGTCAGGGCGGGCGAGCGCGACTGGTTCGCCAAGCCGATGATCGACTCGTACCACACGGTGTGGTTCGAGCTCCACGAGGATCTGTTGTCGACGCTCGGCATCGAGCGTTCAAAGGAAGGCAGCATGTTATGAGTGGTCGCTTCGGTTCCGTGCTGACCGCGATGGTCACGCCGTTCGACGCCGAGGGCCGCCTCGACGTCGACGGCGCCGCCACCCTGGCCAAGTGGCTGGTCGACGTCCAGGGCAACGACGGCTTGGTGGTCGCGGGCACGACCGGCGAGTCGCCGGTGCTCACCGACGACGAGAAGATCGAGCTGTGGCGGGCGGTGGCCGACGCCGTCACCGTGCCCGTGATCGCCGGCAGCACAACGAACGACACCGCCCACTCGATCGAGCAGACCAAGGCGGCCGAAGCCTGCGGCGTGGCCGGCATCCTGGCGGTGACGCCGTACTACAACCGCCCGTCGCAAGCGGGGCTCGACGCCCACTTCCGGGCCGTGGCCGGCGCCACCTCGCTGCCGGTGGTGCTCTACGACATCCCGATCCGCACCGGCCGGCGCATCGAGGCGGCCACCATGCTGCGGTTGGCGCGCGAGGTCGACAACGTGGTCGCGGTGAAGGACGCCAGCGCCGACCCGGTGGGCTCGGCCCGGCTGCTGGCCGACGCGCCCGACGGCTTCGAGCTCTACAGCGGCGACGACGTGCTCACGCTGCCGTTGCTGGCCATCGGCGGCGTCGGCGTGATCAGCGTGGCCGCCCATTGGTGCGGCCGGGAGATCGGCCAGATGGTGGCGGCGTTCAAGGCCGGCGACGTGGGTAGGGCCCGCGCCATCAACGCTTCCATCCTCGACGCCGTCGCCTTCCAGACGAGCGACGAGACACCGAACCCGGTGCCGGCCAAGGCCATGCTGCGCGAGCTCGGCCTCCCCGCGGGCCATTGCCGCCTTCCGCACGTCGAACCACCCGAGGCCGGCCTCGCCGCCCGCGCCAGGGCCATCATCAGCGAGCTCGGCCTCGGCGGTGACTGACCCCGTCAGGATCACCTTCCTCGGCGGGTTGGGGGAGATCGGCCGCAACTGCGCGGCGCTCGAGGTCGACGGCCGGCTGCTGTTGATCGACTGCGGCCTGATGTTCCCCGACGAGGACATGCCCGGCGTCGACCTGGTGCTGCCCGACTTCACCTGGCTGCGGGAGAACGCCGAGCGCATCGAAGGGTGCGTGCTGACCCACGGCCACGAAGACCACGTGGGCGCGCTGTCGTACCTGCTGCGCGAGCTGTCGTTCCCGATCTTCGGCTCGGCGCTGACGTTGGGCCTGGCCCGCAGCCGCATCGAGGAAGCCGGCCTGTTGGGGCGTACCGAGATGATCGCGGTGGCCGACGGCGAGCGCCGCCGCATCGGCCCCTTCGACGTCGAGTTCATCCCCGTCACCCACTCGGTTCCCCACGGGTTCGCGCTGGCGTTCCACACGCCCCAGGGCGTGATCTTCCACACCGGCGACTGGAAGCTCGACCTCACGCCCGTCGACGGCCGCACCACCGACCTGGCCCGCATCGGCGCCATCGCCTCGGAGTCGGGCATCCGCTTGTTGCTCGGCGACTCGACCAACGCCGAGGAGGAGGGCTACACCGTCAGCGAGCGGGCCGTCGGCCGGGTGCTTCGCGACCTGATGCGCCGCTCCGAGGGCAAGCGGGTGATCATCGCCTGCTTCGCCAGCCACCTGCACCGCATCCAGCAGATCATCGACGCCGCCATCGCCAGCGGCCGGACGGTGGCCACGTTGGGCCGTTCGATGGGGAAGAACGTGGCCCTGGCCCGTTCGATGGGCTTGTTGAACGTGCCCGACTCGGTGATCGTCGACATCGAGAAGGTGGTCGACCTCGACCCGGCCAAGGTGTGCGTGATCTCGACGGGCTCGCAGGGCGAGCCCATGTCGGCGCTCGCGCTGATGGCCGCGGGGGAGAACCGCTGGCTCCGTGTCGGTGCCGGCGACGTCGTCATCCTAAGCTCGCACGCCATCCCCGGCAACGAGTCGGCGGTTGGTCGCGTCATCGACGGCTTGTCCAGGCTCGGTGCCGACGTCATCCACTCCGGCATCGCCGACGTCCACGAGAGCGGCCACGCGCAGCGGGGCGAGCTACGCACGCTGTTCTCCATCGCCAGGCCCGAGTTCTTCGTCCCCGTGCACGGCGAGTTCCGCCATCTGTTGCACCACTCGCGGTTGGCCATGGAGATGGGCGTGCCCGAGGCCAACGTGCTGCTGGTCGAGGACGGCGAGGTCGTCGAGCTCAGCGACAAGGGCATCGACTTCGCCGGCAAGGTCCCTGCCGGCTACCTGTACGTCGACGGCATCGTCGGCGACGTCGGCCAGGGCGTGCTGCGCGACCGTCGGGTGTTGGCCGAGGAGGGTGTGGTCGTGGTGGTCGTCACCGTCGACGTGCAGAACCGCACCATCGTGACCGGTCCCGAGATCGTGACCCGCGGGTGGGTCTATGCCCCCGAGGCCGAGGACCTGCTCGAGGAAGCGGCCGAGGCCGTGCGCGACTCGTTGAAGCAAGCGCTCGCCGCCGACGCCACCGACTACGACACCCTGCGGCGCCACGTGCGCCGGGCCGCGGGCGCGTTCGTGGCCGAGCGCACCCGGCGGCGGCCGATGATCGTGCCGGTGGTGATGGAGGTCTAAGCGACCTTCACGGGCACGGTCACGGTGATCGGTTCGAAGTTGCCCTCGAGGACGAGGACGAGCTTGTAGTCGCCCGGCGGTGTTCCGGTGGGGACGTCGAAGCCGATGCTCCGCTCGTCGCCGGTGCGGGGGAGGATCACGGCGTTGATGCGCTTGGCCCCGCCGGTGAGGAATCCGCCCGAGCCGGCTTTGCCGAGGCCGTCGGTCACGCCGCCGAGCCGGGTGCAGGTCGGGTGGCCACACATCATCGGCAGTTGGTCGAGGGCGAGGTTGACCCACTTGGCTTGCTCGTTGGCCGGTCGGATGCGGCTGATGGCGAGGTCGTAGTCGGTGGTGTTCGTCGGCGCCCAGGTGAACTGGCCCTTCGACCCGGGTGCCGTCGGGTTCGGCGGGCGCTTGAGGTCGACCCGGCCCTTGGCCTGGAGGCGGGGGAGGCCGTCGGCGTAGACCTGGCGCACCCGGCCCTCGCCGGCGATGGCGATGCCTTGGGGGCTGCGGGTCAGCTCGACGGCGAGGCCGTCGGCCTTCAGGCCGAGGCTGCCGGTCGCAGTGATCGGGTGACGGTCGGGGTCGAGGACCCTTCCGGCCCCGCCGGCCCACGAGAGGCTCGAACGCTCGCGGCTGCTGAGGATGAGGTACTCGGGGGCGTTCTCCCACCGCTTGGCCCCGCCGAGGTCGACGGTCACGCCAGGGTTGGCGACGGTCACGGTGGTGTCGCCGAGGTTGCGGCTCGGTGGTGTCGGCTTGCCCTGGGGCGTGTTCGGCTGGAAGACGAGGCCGTGGCCGGCGATGGTGAGGTCGCCGGCGACGACCCGGATGGTGGCGGCGGTGAGGTTCACGCCGCCGGCGTCGGCGTCGAGCTGGCCGTCGATCACGATGCCGAGGGCGGCCAACGCCGCCGGGCCGGCACCGAGCCGGAGGGTGCCGGGGCCGAGGTCCGCGCCGGCCGCGTCCCTGACCGTGCCGGGGATGGGCCCGGTGGCGGCGTCGGCCACGAACTCGACGGGCTGGTTGCCGACCTCGACCGACCCGAGGTAGTCGACGGCCGTCGCCCCGGTCACCAGGACGAGGGGCTGGGTGGACGGCGGGTTGAGCCTGGCCCCGCTGGATCCGTTGGGCACGGAGCCGACCCACCCGCCGCTCCCGCTGGCCGCAGCCGGCGGCCCGCTGCCGCGGTCGCCGTCTCCCGCCAGCCAATAGGCGAGCCCGCCCACCACCAGCACCACGACCGCAACCGCCAGCCCAACCAGCCACCGGTTGTCCACCCGCCGGGTTTCCACGCCCCCATTTGACCAACTCCCGCCCCGGCCCTGCGCTTTTGACAGCCGGTTGCCGCCAAATTCGGCGGCATCCGGCTGTCCAAACGGCGGGCGGGGGGGGCCGGCGTTGGGTACCGCCCCTGGGCGGGGGG
>JAXDPV010000070.1:0-26157 GCA_034668185.1 Actinomycetota bacterium | reverse complement strand
GGTATTCCGAAGTCATCGCGCCCAAACGGCTCAGGCTCAGTCGAGGACGACGGGGGCGGTGACCACGGCGGCGCTCATCTCGGTCTTGTTGCCGAAGACGAGCTCGACGCCACGGAGCAGCACGCGCTGGGCCGTGGCCACGAGGATGGCCAGGTCGAGGGCGACCGACCAGTTCTCGATGTAGAAGAGGTCGAAGCGGCGGTAGGCCGAAAACGACGGGTTGTCGCGGGCCTCCACCTGCCAGAGGCCGGTGATCCCGGGCAGCACCGCGTGGCGGCCCTGGAGCTCCTCGTCGAAGGCGTCGACCTCCGACTGCTGGGCCGGGCGGGGCCCGACCAGGCTCATCTCGCCCTTGACCACGTTCCAGAGCTGGGGCAGCTCGTCGATCGAGAGGCGCTCGAGGAAGCGGCCGACGTGGGTGCGGCGGGGGTCGTTGGCCAGCTTGATCAGCGGCCCGTCACGGCCGGCCCGGGTGCGGGCCAGCTCGTCGTAGAGCTTGTCGGCGTGGGGCGCCATCGTCCGCAGCTTGAGGACGGTGAACGTGCGGCCGTGGCGGCCGACCCGCTGCTGGCGGTAGAAGACCGGGCCCCGATCCTGGATCTTGATGGCGATGGCCGACAGCACCAGCACCGGCAGGGCGATCAGCACGCCCCCGACCACGGTGACGACCAGGTCGATGGCCCGTTTGAGGGCGAACTGCCAGGGGGCCAGCCGCAGTGGCTCCAGGTAGAAGAGGGGCTCGTGGGCGATGGGCTGGGCCCGCAGGCGGCGGTGGTCGACGCCCCGCACGCCGCTCGACAAGTGGACGTGGACCTGGCGGCGGAGGAACTCGCGGACGAGGAGGTTGAGCTGGTGCGGAGCGACCGAGCTGGCGGCGATGAGCACGCCCCCGGCCGACGTCTCCTCGACGATGGCGGCCGCCCGGTCGATCGGCCCCAGGTAGGGCACGAGGTAGTCGTAGTGGAGGACGTCGGCGTGGTCTCCGACGACGCCGGCCACCCGGAAGCCGAGCTCAGGGTGGTCGGACACGAGCTTGCAGAGGTCGTAGCCCTCCTCGTTGGAGCCGATGACGACGACGGAACGGAGGAAGCGGCCGTCGCGCCGGCCCATCTGCAGCCAGTGGCGGTAGAGGCCGCGGGCGGTGATCAACAGGGCGAAGCTGGCGCCGGCCCCGGCCACGCCGCCGGCCAACGAGACGTCGACGGGCAACAGCCGGGGGAGCAACAGGGCCAAACCGGCCGAAAGGGCGGTGGCCCGGCCAAGCCGGCCGATCTCGACCGCCCGGATCGAGCACACCCGGGAGAGGTACAGCCGCTGCGAGGCGATGAGCACGACCGTGGCCGCGGTGAGCAGGGCGAGGACGGCGGTCACGGCCACGTTGCCGGTGGCCTGCACGGACAGGCCATGGGTGAAGGCCAGGCCGAGGGTCCAGCCGGCCAGGGCGGCGCCGGCGTCGAGGCCGATGAGGAGGCGGCGCAGCCAGAAGGCCATCCCGGCCCGGTGGGAGGCGGCGTCGAAGGTGGCGACCGAGTCGAGGAGGATCTCCTCGGGCAGCAGGGACCGTTCGATGGCTGTCATGTGGAGCTTGTCCGTCGTGTGGCCATCGGTCCGGGCACCTTAGTGGTCGAGGGTCGTGCCTCTTCAGACACCAGTGTTCACGTCTTCGGCGCCCGAAGGGCGTCCTTGAGTGTGGTCACTGAGAGTAGCGATGCTTTCGGCGCGCAACAACGATTTCCCTCGCGAATACGACAAACCCGGCCACGGTCCGTGACCATAGGCAACGGCCGCCCGGAGGCGGCCGTTTCGTAGCAAGTGGTGCCCTTCGGGCGTGCCGGCTAAACCGGCCGCACGTTGGCCGCTTGCAGCCCCTTGTCGGTCTCCTGGACGTCGAACTCGACCGCCTGACCCTCGGCCAGGCTGCGGTAGCCGGTCATGTCGATCGCGCTGTGGTGGACGAAGACGTCCGCCCCGTCGGACTGCGAGATGAAGCCGAAGCCCTTCTCGTTGTTGAACCACTTCACGGTTCCGGTCGCCATCCGGCGTCCCCCTTGTTGAATAGCCTCCGAGGGGACTGCCAAAACGCGATCTCCTCAGCCGCGCAAGATATCACTCGAACACTGTTGAGTCACCGGGAGAGGCGGGTGCCGCCAGGGGTGTCGCGCACCGTCCAGCCGAGGGCTTCGAGCTGGGCCCGAATGGCGTCGGCCCCGGCGTAATCACGGGCGGCGCGGCACTCGTCGCGGCGGGCGGCCATATCGGCCGATTCCTGGTCGATTTCGTCGGACGCCTTGGGCGGCAACCCGACCATGGTGACCAGGGCCAACGCCGCCGCCGCCAGCGGCCCCGCGGCCCCCGCGTCACCCCGATCGAGGGCGGTATTGGCCTGGCGGACGGCGTCGAAGACGACCGCCATCGCCGGGGGCGTATTGAAGTCTTCGTCCATCTCCCGTCGGAATCGTTCGAGGACGCCTGGATCGGGTTCGGGCAGGTCGGGACCGAGGTCGACGGCGACCCGCTGGGCGAAGTTGTCGAGCCCGGCCAACGTACGCTCGGCGGCGCCGATGTTGTCGTCGTTGACCTCCATCGGGCCGCGGTAATGCGACTGGAGGACGAGCAGCCGGTAGGCCCGGGCGTCGTGCTTTTCGAGCAGGTCGGCCAGGGTCACGAAGTTGCCGGCCGAGCGGTGCATCTCCTCGCCCCCGGCGGCCAGGACCATGCCGTGGTGGACCCAGTGGGTGGCGAAGACCCGGCCCGCGCCCACGGCCTGGGCCCGCTCGTTCTCGTGGTGGGGGAAGGCCAGGTCGTGGCCGCCGCCGTGGAGGTCGAAGCCCTCGCCGAGGAGGTCGAGGGCCATCACCGTGCACTCGATGTGCCAGCCCGGCCGGCCCGCTTGCCACGGAGAGTCCCACGCCGGCTCGCCCGGCTTGGCCGCCTTCCAGAGGGCGAAGTCGGCCGGGTGGCGCTTGCCCTCCTCGCCCACGATGTCGCGGTCGCCCCCGCCGGCCCGCATCGACTCGAGCGACTGGCGGGCCAGCAGGCCATACCCCTCCAGGGACTCGACCGAGAAGTAGACGCCGTCGTCGGTCACGTAGGCCCGGCCCCGGTCGACGAGCTCGCCGATGAAGGCGATCATCTGGTCGACGTAGGCGGTGGCGTGGGGCGTCTCGTCGGGCCGGCGGCAGCCGAGGCGCTCGACCAGCGACCACCACTGGGCCTCGTAGGTGGCCACGACCTCGTCGGGCGAGATGCCCGCAGCGTTGGCCTTGGCGATGATCTTGTCCTCGATGTCGGTGACGTTGGAGACGTAGCGGACCTCGTAGCCGGCCCAGGCCAGGTAGCGGCGCATCACGTCGAAGACGAGGAGGTGGCGGCCGTGGCCGAGGTGGGCCACGTCGTAGACCGTGGGCCCGCAGACGTACATCGACACCTTGCCCGGCTCGCGGGTCTGGAGGTCGGTCAGCCTCCCCAATGCCGTGTCATGGATGCGCACCACGCCGGTACGGTATCCGCACCATGTCGCCGACCGTTCCGGAAAAGCCGTCCCTCGAAGGCCTCGAGGAGAAATGGGCCGCCCGGTGGGAGGCCGCGGGCACCTACCGCTTCGACCGGTCGAGGCCGCGGTCCGAGGTCTACTCGATCGACACCCCGCCCCCGACGGTGAGCGGGGCCCTGCACGCCGGCCACGTGTGCTCGTACACCCACACCGACATCACCGCCCGCTACTGGCGGATGCGCGGCTTCGAGGTCTTCTATCCCATGGGCTGGGACGACAACAGCCTGAACGTGGTCAGGCGGGTGTCGGTCAACTACGGGGTCACGTGCGACCCGACGCTGCCCTTCGACGCCGGCCTCGAGCCGCCGGGCCCGAACGCCAAGCCCCGCCTGGCGGTGTCGCGGCCCAACTTCGTCGCCTTGTGCGAGCAGCTCACCACCGAGCTGGAGAAGGCCTACTTCGACCTGTGGTCGAGCCTCGGCCTGTCGGTCGACTGGTCGCACACCTACACGACCATCGGGGCCCGGGCCCAGCGGGTGTCGCAGACCGGGTTCCTCGACCTCCTCGACAAGGGGGCGGCCTACACCGCCGAGGCGCCCACGGTGTGGGACGTCGAGTACAAGACGGCCGTCGCCCAGGCCGAACTCGAAGACCGGGAGATGGCGGGCGCCTACCACCGCATCGCCTTCCACCGGGCCGACGGCTCGGGCGACGTCTTCATCGAGACCACCAGGCCCGAGCTGATCCCGGCGTGCGTGGCCCTGGTCGCCCACCCGGACGACAAGCGCTACCAGCCGCTGTTCGGCACCACGGTGACGACGCCGTTGTTCGGCGTGCGGGTGCCGGTGAAGGCCCACCCGCTGGCCGACCCGGAGAAGGGCTCGGGCATCGCCATGATCTGCACGTTCGGCGACATCGCCGACGTGACGTGGTGGCGCGAGCTCGACCTCCCGGTGCGGGGCGTGATGGGCCCCGACGGGCGGCTGGTGCCGGTGCCGTGGGGCGAGGCCGGTTGGGAGTCCGACGACGTCGAGTCGGCCCGCAAGCACTACGACGAGCTCGCCGGGCGCAACGCCAAGCAAGCCCAGAAGCGCATCGTCGAACTGCTGGCCGAGTCGGGCGAGCTCGTCGGCGAACCCAAGCCGATCACCCACCCGGTGAAGTTCTGGGAGAACGGGTCGCGCCCCCTCGAGATCATCACCAACCGCCAGTGGTTCATCCGCAACGGCGGCCGCGACCCCGAGTTGCGCGAGCAACTGCTCGAACACGGGCGCCAGCTCCGTTGGCACCCCGACTACATGCGGGTCAGGTACGAGAACTGGGTGAACGGCCTCACCGGCGACTGGAACATCAGCCGACAGCTCCCGTTCGGCGTGCCCATCCCGCTGTGGTACCCGATCGCCGACGACGGCGTGGTCGGGTGGGAGTCGCCGCTGCGGCCCGCTGCCGACGCGCTCCCGATCGACCCGTCGGTCCACGTGCCCGCGGGCTACGACGAGTCGCAGCGCGACCAGCCGGGCGGCTTCACCGGCGACCCCAACGTCATGGACACGTGGGCCACGTCGTCGCTGTCGCCCGAGATCGTGGGCGGATCGCTCGACGACCCCGACCTGTTCTCGCGGGTGTTCCCCTACGACCTGCGGCCCCAGGCCCACGACATCATCCGCACCTGGCTCTTCTACACGGTCCTCCGCAGCCACTACCTGCACGGGTCGCTGCCGTGGGCCAACGCCGCCATCTCCGGCTTCGTCTTCGACCCCGACCGCAAGAAGCTGTCGAAGTCGGCGGGCAACTCCCCCGACGACCCCACGGTGTTGCTGGCCGCCCACGGGGCCGACGCCATCCGCTATTGGGCCGCGGGCGGGCGGCCGGGCGCCGACATCCCCCTCGACCCCAACCAGTTCAAGATCGGCCGGCGCCTCGCCATCAAGATCCTGAATGCGTCCCGGTTCGTGCTGGGGTTGGGTTCGGTCGACGACGGCATCGCGCCCTCGGCGCCCGTCGACCTGGCCCTGCTGGCCCGGCTGCGGGTCACGATCGCCGAGGCGACCCGGGCCTTCGACGAGTACGAGTACACCCGGGCACTGGAGCGCACCGAGTCGTTGTTCTGGGCCTTCTGCGACGACTACCTCGAGCTGGTGAAGGGGCGGGCCTACCAGGGCGACGCCTCGGCGCTGGCCACGTTGCGGATCACGCTGTCGGCCGTGCTGCGGTTGTTCGCCCCGTTCCTTTCGTACGCCACCGAAGAGGTGTGGTCGTGGTGGCAGGAGGGTTCGGTGCATCGTGCGCCTTGGCCGGCGGTGGAGGAGCTATCGGTCGCGGCCGGCGCCGACGATTCGGTGCTGGCGGTGGCGTCCGACATCCTCGGCGAGTTGCGCAAGGCCAAGACCGAGGCCCGCCGTTCGATGAAGACGCCGATCGTCCGGGCCACGGTTTTCGACACCGCCGAGCGGTTGGCTGCGGCCCGCCTCGCCGAGCGCGACCTGCGCGAGGCCGGCGTCGTCGCCGACCTCATCTTCAGCGAATCCTCAGCCTTCGCCGTCGACGCCGAACTCGAGCCCGCGGCCGACTAGTTCCGCCCCGATCATCCGTGCGGACGACGGGAATCGTCACTTCGACTGACGACCTAGGTCGGTGGCGCCCGTACCTTGGGGGCATGACCTCCCTCCTGGCGGACTCCGCCGTGTCTTCGGCGCGAACGATCGCCGCCCGGGCCGCGCACGCGGTGAAGACGTACGGCAAGGGCGACACCGCGGTGACCGCCCTCGACGACGTGACCATCGACTTCGAAGCCGGCCGCTTCACCGCCATCATGGGGCCGTCGGGTTCGGGCAAGTCGACGCTGATGCACTGCGTCGCCGGCCTCGACACCCTGACGTCGGGGTCGGTGTTCATCGGCGAGACCGACCTCGGCAAGCTCGACGACCGCCGCCTCACCATCCTCCGGCGCGACCAGGTCGGCTTCGTCTTCCAGGCCTTCAACCTCGTGCCCACGCTGTCGGCGCTGGAGAACATCGTGCTGCCGCAGTCGCTCGCGGGCGCAAGGTAGACAAGGAGTGGCTCGACACCGTCGTCAAGACCGTCGGCCTGCACAACCGCCTCCACCACCGGCCGAGCGAGCTGTCGGGCGGGCAGCAGCAGCGGGTGGCGGTGGCCCGGGCGCTGGCGTCGAAGCCGGCGATCGTCTTCGCCGACGAGCCCACCGGGAACCTCGACTCACGGGCCGGCTCCGAGATCCTCTCGTTCATGCGCGGCGCCGTCGTCGAGCTCGGCCAGACGATCGTGATGGTGACCCACGACCCGGTGGCCGCCAGCTACGCCAGCCGGGTCGTGTTCCTCAACGACGGCCGCATCGTCGACGAGCTCGCCGACCCCACCGCCGAGCGGGTGCTCGACCGGCTCAAGCAGTTCGGCGAGTAGAGGCCGCCATGTTCAAGACCACTCTCGCGAGCCTCCGCGCCCGCAAGCTCCGGTTGTTCACCACCGGCTTCGCCGTCCTGCTCGGCGTGGCCTTCATGGCCGGCAGCCTCGTGCTCACCGACACCATCGGCCGCACGTTCGACAACCTCTTCGCCGACGTCAACAAGGGCACCGACGCCCTTGTCCGGGGGAAGAGCGCAATCAAAGACGAGCAGGGTTCGGAGAGCCGGACCCGCGTTGGCGACGGCATCCTCCGTACGGTGCAGTCGGTGCCCGGCGTCAAGGCGGCCCGCGGCTCGGTGAGCGGCTTCGCCCAGCTCGTCGACAAGAAGGGCGAGGCCATCGGCAACCCCGGCCAGGGCGCGCCCGTGCTCGGCGGCAACTGGACGGCCGACGCCAGCCTCAACCCGTTCACGTTGGTGTCCGGGCGGGCGCCGGCGGCGGCCACCGAGGTCGTGGTCGACCGGGGCAGCGCCAAGAAAGCCGGCTTCGTCGTGGGCGACAAGACCACCGTGCTGGTGAAGACGGGCGCCGAGCCCGTCACCATCGTGGGCATCGCCCGCTTCGGCGACGCCGACAGCCCCGGCGGCGCGTCGTTCGTCGGGTTCACCGATGCCACCGCCCAGCGGGTGCTGACCGCGCCCGGCGAGTACAACGGCGTCACCGTCCTGGCCGAGAGCGGCGTGTCCCAGACCGAACTGCAGTCGCGCTTGGCCAAGGCGCTGCCCGACACCGTCGAGGTCGTGACCGGCGCGCAGCTCACCAAGGAGAACCAGGACGACATCAAGAAGGGCCTGGCCTTCTTCGGGACGTTCCTCACGTCGTTCGCCTACATCGCCCTGTTCGTGGGCGCGTTCATCATCTACAACACGTTCTCGATCCTCGTGGCCCAGCGGGGCCGGGAGAACGCGCTGCTGCGGGCCATCGGCGCCAGCCGCCGCCAGGTGCTCGGCTCGATCTTGTTCGAGGCGCTGGTCGTGGGTGTGATCGCCTCGGTCGTCGGCATCGTGGGCGGGCTCGGCATGGCCGCGCTGTTGAAGGCGTTGCTGGCCGGCTTCGGCGTCGACATCCCGGCGGGCGGGCTGTTGCTGACCGGGGCGACGATCGTGAAGTGCGGCGTGATCGGCGTGCTCGTGAGCGTGCTGTCGGCGGTGTTCCCGGCCCGGCGCGCCTCCAAGGTGCCGCCGATCGCGGCCATGCGCGACCTCGCCATCGAAGGCTCGGCCACCGGTGGGCGCGCCTCGCGCCGCCGCCTCGTGGCCGGGCTGGTCGTGACCGGGCTCGGCATTGCCCTGCTGGCCAACGGCTTGTTCGGTGGGGCCAAGACGCCGGTGGCGTGGGTCGGCCTCGGGCTGGCCCTGACCTTCGTCGGCGTGGCCGTGCTCGGGCCGGTGCTGGCCGCCCCGGTGACCCGTTTCATCGGTGCGCCGTTGCCCCGCATGAAGGGGATGACGGGCACGCTGGCCCGCAACAACGCCACCCGCAACCCCAAGCGCACGTCGGCCACGGCCGCCGCGCTGATGATCGGCGTCGGCCTCGTGGGTTCGATCACCGTGTTCGCCTCGTCGGGCAAGGCCTCGATCGACAAGACCATCGACGACGTCTTCAAGGCCGACTTCGTCCTCGACCCTGGGACGTTCGGCGAGGGCGGGTTGCCGCCCGAATTGGCCACGCGGTTGTCGAGGCTGCCCGAGGTCGGCACGGTCACCGGCATCCGTTTCGGCATGACCGAGCTGGCGGGGGCGTCCAAGCGGATCGTGGCCGTCGACCCGGCCAAGTTCGGTTCGTTCTTCGACATCGGCGTGGCCAGTGGCGACTTCTCCGACGTGTCGTCGGTCTCCAACGTCGCAGTGAGCTCGAAGGTCGCGGCCGAGAAGGGGCTGCACGTGGGCGACCCCGTCGTCATGCGTTTCGCCCAGACCGGCGACCAGCGTTTCGTGGTGGCCGCCACCTTCGCCAAGCGCGACCTCGTCGGCGATTACGTCGTGGGGTTGTCGTCGTTCGAGGCCAACGTGGCCGACCAGTTCGACACCCAGGTCTACGTCAAGCGTGCCTCGGGCGTGACGCCGGCCGCCGCCCGTACTGCCATCGAGTCGGTGGCCAAGGACTATCCCTCGGCCAAGGTGCAGGACCAGACGCAGTTCAAGGCGGCCCAGGCGGCCCAGGTCAACCAGTTGCTCGGCTTGATCTACGCGTTGCTCGGGCTGGCCATCCTCATCGCCGTGCTCGGCATCGCCAACACGCTGGCGTTGTCGATCTTCGAGCGCACCCGTAAGCTCGGGTTGTTGCGGGCCGTCGGCATGACCCGCTCGCAGCTACGTTCGGCGGTGCGTTGGGAGTCGGTACTCATCGCCTTGTTCGGCACCGGCCTCGGGCTGGTCATCGGCACCGGTTGCGGCTGGGCCATGGTGCAGGCGTTGAAGGGCGAAGGCTTCACCGAGCTCCGCATCCCCGCCAGCCAACTGCTCGTCATCGCCGGCCTCGCCGCCGCCTGCGGCGTCCTCGCCGCCGTCCTCCCCGCCCGCCGTGCCTCCCGGCTCGACGTGCTGGCCGCCATCACGACGGCGTAGTCGACAGCCGTTTCAAGATCGTCGTGACCGTGTGGGCTGGGAACCATTGACATGACCACCAGGTACTGGCAAGCTCCTCCTCGCTGACGACTCGGGCGACGGGGAAATTGTGTGGCGGGTTGGTCGCGAAAGCCTCCGACGCAGCGCGCCCCCAATCGACGAGTCGGGCAGACGGCGGCCCAACACATCGACACACAGGTGGGACTGAAATGAAACGTCTTCTCGCGCTGACGGCCGTGGTCGCGCTCTTGGCCATGATGTCAACGGCGAACGCCCTTGAATCCGTTCCGCCGCCTCGACCATTCCAGACCGCGGCTGGGCCCTCGACGCGCATCGCGGGCGAGTACCCGCTCGCGGGCGGACGGTTGCTGGTCAACTTCGTCATGCCGAGCCACGTCGGGTGGGCGGTCGTAGTTCCAGGCACGGAGATCGGCCGGGAGCCCCTGAGCCTCCAGGGCGGGACACGCGACACCCTCACGCTGACTCCGCCCGGACCGGGCAACGGCCAGGAAGCGCGTCTCGCCAGCCAACAGCTCGCCGCCAGCGGCTGGACGCAAGCGGTCCAGCTTGCGTTGTTCGACCTCCTCACCGCCGGTGTCACGCCCGCCTCGGCCATCAGCCAGATCGAGCCGCAACGGTCATCGGCCGCGGGCGACCCCGACCCGGACAGGGACTTCTTCGCCCAAGGGTGTGCCATGGACACGGCCGACAACGGGATCAATGCCCGAGGCTGCTACCGGCGCTACTGGGGCTACGAGGACGACAGCGTCGCTTACGAGGGCGCAACCAGCTTTGCCACGGCCGGTGTCACCAACGACAATGTCACCCTGAAGATCATCACCACCGCCCACACGTACGGGAACGCCAAGATGGTCGAGTACAACCCGATGTCTACGGCGATGCAAGGCAACTGCGCCACGGTCGGCCTCAGTCTCAGCGCCTATGACGTGAGCGTGTCCGAGTCCCAGCAGGTCTGCCCCGAAAGGCTGGAGCCCACGATCCTCGAGGACGGGACCGTCTACGGCGTCGACTGGCGAGGTTCCGTCACCAGTGGCACGCGGGCAACCGAGCTGGTCGAGATCTCCCGCATGGCCAAGATCCACTATCCCGGCCCCGGTACCCAATCGAACGGGTTCAAGTACCACATGGACTTCCGGGCCGAACCCACGTGCAATCCCAGTCCGGGCGGTGGTTGCATTCAGCCCACTCCCGAACCGAAGGACATTGTCCAAGACCTTCTCCACTAGGCGGATCACGATGCGGACCTGGGTAACGGTCGCAATCGTCGGCTCGTTGCTCGCCATCGGCATGGCGGCGCTGCTCATCGTGAACGGTGACGAGCAGCGCCGGGCGTCGCCGACGACCACGACACCGCGCCTGCGGAGCGACGGCCTGATCGGCAGCTACGAGATCACCGTCACCGATCCATCGGGGCAGATCCAGCAGGCGACCTTCACCTGTGCCACGGTGGGCAAGGCCACGGGCTACCTGGCGAAGAGCATGGGGTACGAATCGTGCCGCACCGCGATATCCCCAGGCCCCACCCTCGTCTACCTGGAGACGGGGAGACGACCGCCGGCCGACTGCGCCGCGATCCAACAGGTCACCCACGCCGGATGGCAGTACGTCATCACCGGCACGTCCTTCAACGAGGACAAGGGTTACGTGCCCGTCCACCAGTCGTTGAAGGTCGAGACGGCGTGCGACGAGGCGCTGTGGCGGCAACTGCAAGACATGCTGGCCGATCCGTTGGCACGATCATGACGGCGTAGACGACAACCGTTTCAAGATCGTCGTGACCGTGCCCCCGAGCTCGGCCTCCAGGTCGAGGTCGGGGGCGTGGCGGTTGATGGCGTCGCCCAGGTAGACGAGGTTCTTGGCGAAGAGGGTGAGCTCGGGCGGTACACGGAAGCCGCTGGCCGACAGGGCCCGGATCAACGTGGCGAACCGTTCCTGCATGGCGTCGCGCCCCACGGCGTGGCGTTGGTCGCGGGTGAGCGGCGGCGGGAGCTTGGCGAGGAAATCGTCGGCGTCCACGTCGGCCGGCAGCGCGCCGAACGCCTGCAGCGCCCGCAAGGCGCCGTCGCGATCTTCGGTGACCGCGGCCTGCAACAGCGAGAGCAGCGCGGTCCGTTGCTGCACGGTGAGCCGGCCGACGATGCCGAAGTCGATCAGCGCCAACCCCGACGGCGTGATCATCACGTTGCCGAGGTGGAGGTCGCCGTGGAAGAGCCCGTCGACCAACGTCGTCTCGAGCACGCCGGTGATGGCCAGACGGACGAGGTCGGCGGCGTGGTGGCCGAAGGCGCCCACGACCTCACCGTCGGCCCCGGCGGACACGCCGTCGATGCGGGTCATCGTCAGCACCCGCTTGGTCACCAGGCCGTCGATCGGCTTCGGTATCTCGACGTCGACGGCGGCCCGCTCGAAGGCGCCGGTCATCTGCACGATCGACGCCGCTTCGAGGCGCAGGTCGACCTCCTGGGCGAAGAGGCGCAGCATCAGCTCCAACGTGCCGTGGAGGTTGGCGACCCGGAGGCGCTCGTCCCGGCCCTCGACGATCCGCAAGATCGGCAACAGGTAGGCGGCATCGGCCGACACCACGCCGACGATGCCGGGCCGCCGGACCTTGACGACCACCTCGGTGCCGTCGAGGAGCACGGCCTCGTGGACCTGGGCCACCGAGGCCGACGCCATCGGCGTGCGCTTCCACGAACGCAGGTGGTCGGTGACGCCCGACTCGTGCAACACCTTGGCGATGGCGTCGGCGGGCGCGGGCGGCACCGCATCGCGGCACCCGGCGAAGGCGTCCGCGATCCACGCCGGCGCCAACCCCCGGGTGCTCGACACGAGCTGGCCGAGCTTGACGTAGGTCGGCCCGCCCCGCAGCGCCAGCCGGGCCAGCACGGGCACGATGGCCTGCGCGTCGCGCCCCCTCGTCCGAAGCACGGGCACGAGCTCGGGTGCGGCGATGGCCGCCAGCCGGGCCAGCCGCACCGCCGATCGGCGGTCGAGGGGCGACGACTTGATGATGCCCTCGGCCCTGACCTCGGCCTCGGCCAACAGCTCGGGCAGGCGGTCGAGCATCGGCCCCGCCCTAGACCTTGGCGATCACGTTCTCGCCGAACGAACCCAGCATCTGCTTGTACTGCTCGGCGTCGCGCCCGAAGGCGGGGATGACGACGCGGTCGGCACCGGCATCGGCGAAGCGCCGGACGCCGTCGACGTCCATGGCCCCGCCGCACGTCATCTCGATCGCCGCCGGGTCGCGGCCGGCCTCGGTGGCGGCGGCGCGGGCGATGTCGAACAGCGCGCTCAGCTCCTCCACCGTCCCCCGGGCGGGGAAGAAGCCGTCGCCCAGGCGGCCGGCACGCCGGGCCGCGGCCTTGCTGTGGCCGCCGACGTGGATGGGCACACCCCCGGCCTGGACCGGCTTGGGGTACATCTTCGACCGCTCGAAGCTCGTCCACTGGCCCTTGAACGACGCCTCCTCCTCGGTCCAGAGGGCCCGCAGGGCGCCGACGTACTCGTCGGTGATCGGCCCCCGGTCGTCGAAGTCGACACCGATGGCGTCGAACTCCTCCTTCAACCACCCGACGCCGACGCCGAGGATGAGCCGGCCGCCCGACAACAGGTCGAGGGTGGCGGCCTCCTTGGCCAGCACGATGGGGTTGCGCTGCGGGAGGATGAGGATGCCGGTCGCCAGCTTGATCGTGCGGGTGTGGGCCGCGACCCACGTCAGCCAGACCAACGGGTCGGGGATCGGGTTGTCCTCCTTGCCCGGCATCTTGCCCGTCGGCGAGTACGGGTACTGCGACTCGTAGCCCGCGGGCACGATCACGTGCTCCACCGTCCAGAGCGACTCGAAGCCGGCCTCTTCGGCGATCTGCCCGAGGGCGGCGGCGCCTTCCGCCGTGGCCGCATGGCCGGTGTTGGCGAACACGATGCCGAACTTCACGAAGGCCTCCGGGGGTCGAGCAGCGACAGCAACAGGCGGTGCAGCACCTTACGGGCGGCGGCTTCGTCGAGGCCCTGGTGGCTGCGCAACGCCTCCCACACCTGCCAGCTCGACGCCGCGTCGATGGCTTCGATGAGCTCGGCCCGGTCGTCGGCCGCCTCGACGAGCTCCACCGCGAACGTGCGCTCGAGCTCGTCGCGGGCGAGGGCGAGTATGCGGTCGCGGCTGGCGACGGCTTGCGACGAGAACGGCTCCTGCACCAGCGACGCCCGGCGCAGGCGCGTGCCCCACTCGTAGATGCGGGCCCGTTGCTCGACGAAGGCGTCGAGGCGTTCGCCGAGGGGCCCGGTGGTCGGCAACGGCGTCGACATGGCCAGCACCCGTTCGAGGTGACGGTCGGCGGCCACCGCGAACAGGGCCTCGAGGTCGCGGAAATGCTGGAAGACCGACCGCAACGACACGCCCGCGCGCTCGGCGATGCGGGGTGCCGGGGGCCGGAGGTCGCCCTCGTCGATGAGCTCGAGCAGCGCGTCGACCACCGCGGTGCGGGTGCGGAGGGAACGCAGGGTTCGTCCGTCGTCGCGCTGAACGCTCGTCGCCGGCACGGGGCGCAGCGTAGTTTGCCGGGTTCTCGCGACGAAATTGGGACCAACCGGACCGATGGTCCTTGAACTGTCACAGGTCTGTGCCACTCTTTTCCGCAGGGCGGGAGTTGACGCTGGCGGTCGTCATGCACCAACTCCTTCGGTATGTGAGAAAGAGGAGTGGATCGGTGCATCGGCGAATCGGACGTCCCATTGCTCGGCGGATAGGCGGCGCTTTCGTGCTGTTGGCCGTGGTGGCCGCGGCCGCGGCCCTGCTACGGCCGCCGCCCCAACCGCTCGAGCCCGCGGCCCACTTCACCGGCGGCAATGGCTACTGGCAGGTGGCGTCCGACGGCGGCATCTTCTCCTTCGGCGACGCCGCCTTCTACGGCAGCACCGGCAACATCAAGCTGAACCAACCCATCGTCGGCATGGCGGCCGCGCCCACGGGCGGCGGCTACTGGTTCGTGGCCAGCGACGGCGGCATCTTCGCCATGGGCGACGACGCCAAGTTCTTCGGCAGCATGGGCGCGACCAAGCTCAACCAACCCATCGTCGGCATGGCGGCGACGCCGTCGGGGCTCGGCTACTGGTTGGTCGCGGCCGACGGCGGCATCTTCTCCTTCGGCGACGCCGCCTTCTACGGCAGCACCGGCGACATCAAGCTCAACCAGCCGATCGTCGGCATGGCCGCGTCGCCCACCGGCCGGGGCTATTGGTTCGTGGCGCGCGACGGCGGCATCTTCTCCTTCGGCGACGCCGGGTTCTTCGGCAGCGCCGGCAACCTCACCCTGAGCAAGCCCATCGTCGGCATGGCCGCCGCGCCCGACGGCAAGGGCTATTGGCTCGTCGCTTCCGACGGTGGCCTGTTCGCTTATGGCAGCGCGCCCTTCGAGGGCTCCACCGGCGGTTCGACCCTGTCGCAGCCGATCGTGGGCATGGCGTCGTCGCCCACGGGCAAGGGCTACTGGTTCGTGGCGCGCGACGGCGGCATCTTCGCCTTCGGTGACGCCGGCTACTTCGGTAGCTCGGGCGCCACCAAGCTCAACCAGCCCATCGTCGGCATGGCCGCCACCCCGCGCCGGTTGGTCAACGCCGTCCCGGCGCCCCGCAACGACGTGGCCTCGGTGGCCGAGGACGCGTCGGTCGACGTGCCCGTGCTGGCCAACGACGCCGGCCTCGACGACGGCGGCATCACCGTCACGATCCCTGGGCCGCCCTCGCACGGCACCGCCAGCGTGGTGAGCGGTCAGGTGCGCTACGTGCCCGCGGCCGACTACTTCGGCAACGACGAACTCACCTACCGGGTCACCGACGTCGACGGCGACGCGGCCACGGCCAAGGTCTCGCTCACGGTCACGTCGGTCAACGACGCCCCGACCGTGGCCGTCACCACCGGCCTGGCCGACGGCGCCGTCACCAACGACAACCGGCCCACCTACGGTGGTACCGCGGCCGACAAGGACGGCTCCGTCTCCAAGGTCGAGGCCGCGCTCGACGGCGGGGCCTACACCGTGCTCGGCGTCACCGGCCTGGGTTCGTGGTCGTGGACCCCGCCGGCCTCGCTGGCCGAAGGCGCCCATACGGCCTCGTTCCGCTCGGTCGACGACCAGGCCGCGGCTTCGACCCCGGTCTCCCGGACGTTCACCGTCGACCGCACGGCCCCGACGGTTACCATCGACCAGGCCACCAGCCAGGCCGACCCGACCCCTGACGACACCGTCAACTTCACCGCCGTCTTCTCCGAACCCGTCACCGGCTTCGCCCCGGGCAGCGTCGCCGTCGCCGGCACCGCCGGCGGTACCCGCACGGTGGCCATCACCGGCAACGGCACCACCTACACCGTCGCCGTCTCCGGCCTGACCGACGGCACCATCGTCGTCACCGTCCCGCCCGGCGGGGCCGCCGACGCCGCCGGCAACACCAACGGCGCCTCCACCTCGGGCGACAACTCCGTCACCGTCGACAAGACGGCGCCGAGCGTCACCGTCAACCAGGGCGCGTCCCAACCCGATCCCACCAACGGGTCCTCGGTCACGTTCACCGCCACCTTCTCCGAGAACGTCACCGGCTTCGACAACACCGACGTGACCATCACCGGCACCGCCTTCACCGCGGCCCCGGCCGCCATGGTCGCGGTGGCCGGCGGGCCGCAGATCTACACCCTCACGGTCACCGGCATGGACAAGGACGGCACGGTCGTCGCCGCCGTCGGCGCGGCCAAGGCCAAGGACGTGGTCATGAGGGACAACACCGCGTCGACCTCGACCGACAACACCATCTCCCGTGACACCGCCGCTCCCGGCGTGACCATCAAGCAGGCAACGGCGCAGCCCGATCCCGCCACCGGTGAGCCGGTGGACTTCACCGTGAAGTTCACCGAGGCGGTCACTGGCTTCACCGCCTCCGACGTCACTTTCTCCGGCACCGCTGGCGGCGCCAGGAACACCACCGTGACCGGTTCGGGCTCTACCTACACGGTCAGCGTGAGGGACATCACCGACGGCGACCTGGTGGCCGACGTCGTGACCGGCGCGGCCGCCGACACGGCCGGCAACGCCAGCCAGGCACGCAACGGCGGCACCACCGCCGAACGCACCGTCGCCGTCGGGCACACGGCGCCGAACGTGCTCTCGGTGCTGCAGGACTCGACCCAGGCCGACCCGACGAACGGGAACACCATCAAGTTCAGTGCCAGCTTCTCCGAGCCGGTGACGCTCGTGCTGACGAAGTTCCACGCCACCGGTGGCGCCTTCAGCGCCACCACGGCCGGCATCACCTCATCGCCGGCGGCCGGCACGCTCTCCACGTCGTTCACCATCAACGTGACCGGCATGGACGGTCAGGGCACCGTCACTCTCGCCCTCGACACCGGTGCCGCCCAGGACGCCCAGAGCAATCCCAGCGACAACTTCGACGAAACCTCGCCAGGCGACCGCACCGTGACCTTCGATAGCGTTTCGCCCGGCGTCAGCCTCGCCATCGACGCCGGACAGGGGAATCCATCGAGCGAGAACAGCGCCAGCGACGGACTCGACTTCACCGCGACCTTCACCGAGCCGGTGCTCGGCTTCGACTCGACCGATCTCACCATCAAACGCGATGTCGGCTCCGCCTTCGGCCCGCTCGATACTCCGACGATCACCGTCACTGGCTCGGGCACCACATACAACGTCGACGTGTCCGGAATGCCAGGAGCGAGCTCCGGCACCGTGACGTTGCAACTGGCTGCCGGCAAGGCCACCGACGCTGCAGGGAACGCGAACACCGTTGCGCCCGCCGACGCCACGATCACCTACGACCCGTCGGCACTTACCGTCGCGATCAGCAGGGGTGCGGGCCAGAACGCCACGACCAGCGCGAACTCCGTCTCCTTCACCGCGACGTTCTCGTCGTCGGTCACCGACTTCGACGCCTCCGATGTCCAGGTGGCTGGGACTGCCACCGGGACCCGCACCGTCGGCGTGACCGGCAGTGGCGCTGTCTACACCATCACGGTGAGCACCTTCACCGAGGGGACGATCACCGTGAACATCCCGGCCGGGAATGCCACCAGCAGTACCAACCAGGTCAACTCGGCATCGACGGCGACGGGCACTCCTCCTGGCAACCAGGTCACCATCGACCGGACGGGTCCGACGGTGACGGTGGCGCTGGCGGCGGGGCAGACCAGCCCGACCAACCAGAACAGCGCTGGGGACGGCGTCGACTTTGCGGTGACGTTTGTCGAAGGCGTTACCGGCTTCGGCAATGCCGACGTGTCGGTAAGCGGCTCGGCCTTCTCCACACCGGCGACCGTGACCGTGACCGGTACGGCCGGCGGCGCCACGTACAACGTCGCCGTACGGGGCATGACTACCGACGGGACCGTCATCATCTCCATCGTCAACGCGGCCGCCACCGATAGCGCAGGCAACAGCAGCCAGGCTTCGTCGCCATCACCGACCGTGCAGTACGACGCCACTGTCCCGACGTTCGCCAGGCTCGTGGTCGAGGACGGTTCCGGGACCGTGGAGGCGTGGTTCTCGGAACCGCTCAAGTGCTCGACGGTCGATCAGACCAAGTTCACCGCGAACATTGGCGGACTGCCGTCACCCGTGACCGCCGCGACGTGCTCGGCCACGGACGGGAAGATCTCGCTGACTCTGACCGGGATGGTCAGCCCCACCGGCGCCGACGTCACCTTGGTCAACACCGTCAGCGACCAGGCGGGTAACGCGACCGCAGCCCCGCCAGCGATGACGACGAAGGCCGCCAAGCCGCCCACGCTGGCGTTGGCGATCACCAGTCCAGCCGACAACGCATTCACCAATAGCACCAGCGTCGGTACCTACTCGGGGACGACGAGCGATCTGGACAGCAGCGTGCTGCGTGTCGAGGTCACCGTCGACGGCCTGCTGGCGACCTCGGACTCATGCACGGCCGCCGGCTGTGCGACCTGGTCGTACGCTCCGCCGGCGCTGGCGGTCGGCACCCACACCGTCTCCCTCCGGGCGTTCGACGATGGCGGTAGCCGTTCCCTGCTGACGACCAGGACCATCACCGTCGACCAGACGGCGCCGACCTTCGTGTCCGCCGTCGGCAGTACCTCTGTGGCCAATCAAGCCACCCTGACCTTCAGCGAGCCGATTCTCTGCACGTCGGTGAACGACACCAACTTCTCGGCGACGGTCAACGGCACGCCGGACGTCGTCGCGGCAACGACGTGCTCAGGCACGTCGTCGGCCACGATCACCCTGACGTTGGCATTCGCCCCGTCGGGCGGTAACACCGTCGCCATCACGCTGGTCTCACCGGTGAAGGACCGGGCCGGGAACGACTCGGCGGTGAACGTCACCAGGTCGTACGTGGCCTCGTAAGCTCCCGCCGTGGACGACATCCTCACGCTGGCCGACAAGCTGTGGCGGGGGGAAGTCGACCCGGCGGGGCACCATCCGGTGTCGGCCCAGAACCTCGGCGACCTGGCCGAGGTGACCGACGGGGTGGCCTTCCTGCCGTCGTTCGCCAACGTGAGCGCGTTCTCGACCGAGGACGGGTTGGTGCTGGTCGACACCGGGAGCGCGCCGCTGGCCCGGGTCGTACACCAGCAGGTGCGGCGGTGGCGGCCGGCCGATCGGCTGAACACCGCGGTCTACAGCCACGGCCACATCGACCACGTCTTCGGCGTGCCCGTGTTCGAGGAGGAAGCCAAGCAGAACAACTGGCCGGGGCCGAGGGTGGTGGCCCACGAGGCCCTCCCCCACCGCTTCGACCGCTACATCCTGACGGCGCGCTACAACGGCGTGATCAACCGCAGGCAGTTCCAGCTTCGCGAGTTCGAGTGGCCGACCGAGTACCGCTACCCCGACGAGACCTACCGTGACGTGCTCGCCCAAGAGGTCGGCGGCGTGGCCTTCGAGCTCCACCACTGCAAGGGCGAGACCGACGACCACACGTGGACGTGGTTCCCGCACACCAGGACCGTCTGCTCGGGCGACCTGTTCATCTGGGCCTCGCCCAACGCCGGCAACCCGCAGAAGGTGCAGCGCTATGCCAGGGAGTGGGCCGCGGGCCTGAGGGAGATGGTCGCGCTCGCACCCGAGGCGCTGCTGCCCGGCCACGGCGTGCCCGTGATCGGCGCCGACCGGGTGGCCCAGGCGCTGACCGACACCGCCGACCTCCTCGACTCGCTGCACGACCAGACGGTGGCGTTGATGAACCAGGGCGCCCGCCTCGACGAAGTCATCCACACGGTGAAGGCACCGGCCGGCCTGCTCGACAAGCCCTACCTCAGGCCGGTCTACGACGACCCCGAGTTCGTCGTCCGCAACGTGTGGCGTCTCTACGGCGGTTGGTACGACGGCAACCCGGCGTCGCTCAAACCCGCAGCCGAGGCCGAGCTGGCGAAGGCGATCGCCGACCTGGCCGGCGGGGCCAACGTGCTCGCCGACCGGGCCCTCGCGACCGCTGACGCCGGCAACCTCCGCCTCGCCGGCCACCTCGCCGAGCTCGCCGCCCTGGCCGCGCCCGACGACCAAGCCGTCCACGGGGTCAGGGCCGAGGTCTTCCGCCGGCGCACCGCCGAGGAAACCTCGACCATGGCCAAGGGCGTGTTCTCGTGGGCCGCGGCTGAGTCCGACGCCATCGCCCATCCCCAGGCCTGAGCCAGCGGGTTGGGGGGTAGGACCGGGGCCATGGCCCTCGCGGTGTTCTTCCTCCTGGCCGGCATCCTCGCCTCGGAGGTCGCCATGATCGGCATCCAACCGGCCGGCCTGGTCGGCGCCCTGCTGTTCATGGCCAGCGCCGGAACCCTGGCCATCCGGTGGTCGCACCAGCGAACCCTCAAGTCGGGTCACCGCCTGCCGATCAATTGACCAACGAGACGTCCTGCTCTCTTGTCCTCCCAGGCGAGAGCGGGGCGTCGTCGCGTTCACCGGCTGTGCTCGCGTCCCTGCCCACGCTCATGCTCCCAGGCGAGAGCGGGGCGTCGTCGCGTTCAGGCGAGAGCGGGGCGTCGTCGCGTTAACGTCCCGGCCGAGTGAACCCGCTGGACCTGGCGCTGGCCGCCCTCTTCGTGTCCGCGCTGATCGGCGGCTACCGCCTCGGCTTCGTGGCCCGCGTGGCCTCGTGGCTCGGCGGCCTGGCCGGCTTCGTACTCGCCCTCCGGCTCCTCCCTGAGGTCCTGAAGCGGGCCGACCAGCTCACGGCCGTCGTCCGCCTCGTCCTCAGCTTCGGCGTCCTCCTCGTCGGCGCGGCCATCGGCGGTGCCGCCGGCGAGCTCGTGGGCTCGAACCTCAAGCGGGCCGTGCCGCCAGGACCCGCCCGCCTGGTCGACCACTTCGGCGGCGCCGTCGTCGGCCTGGCCGGGGCCCTCGTCGGCGTGTGGCTTTACCGGCGGGTGATGGCCGACGTCCCCGGCCAGCCCGCCCGCCTGGCCCGCAACTCGGCGATCCTCGGGGCCATCCGCAAGGACGCGCCCCGCCCGCCCAACATGGCCGAGGCCGTGCGAACCCTCGTGGGCGACACCCGCTTCCCCGACGTCTTCGCCGACCTCAGGGCCGCGCCCGACACCGGGCCGCCGCCGTCGGCCATCCCCGTCGACCAGGCGGTCGTCGACAAGGCGATCCAGTCGACCGTCAACGTCGAGAGCTTCGGTTGCGGCGGCCTGCACGAGGGCAGCGGATTCGCCGCGGCCGAGAACACCGTCGTCACCAACGCCCACGTCGTCGCCGGCGGCACCCGCATCAACGCCCGCCTCCCCGACGGCCGCGTCCTGCGGGCCCGCATCGTGGTCTTCGACAAGAACCGCGACCTGGCCGTGCTCGACGTGCCGGGACTGCGGGAGGCGGCGCTGGCCATCGGTGCTTCGAAGGTCGGGACCGAGGGCGCGGTCCTCGGCCACCCCGGCGGCCAGGACACGGTGCGGGTCGCGCCGGCGGTCGTGCGGGACGAGACCATCGCCGTCGGCACCGACATCTACCACCAGGGCCGCACCCGCCGCCGGGTGCTGTTCCTTGCGGCCAACCTGCGGCCCGGCGACTCGGGCTCGGCCTTCGTCGACACCGCCGGCCGCGTCGTCGGCGTCGCCTTCGCCATCGCGCCCGACCGGCCCGACACCGCCTACGCCCTGGCCGACACCGAGCTGCGGGCCGTGCTGGCCGAGCCCAGGTCGGCCACCGCCGGCGGACCCTGCGCGTGACGGCGACGGCATCGACGATCCGCCTCCCGTCACCCTGCCTGGTCGTGCTCGTCGGGCCGTCGGGCGCGGGCAAGACGACGTGGGCCCAAGCGAACTTCAGGCCGGAACAGATCGTCTCGTCCGACGCGCTGCGGGCCCTCGTGGGCGAGGGCGAGCACGACCAGCGGGCGAGCAAGGACGCCTTCGACGTCCTCGACACGGTGTTGGACCGGCGCTTGCGCCGCGGCCTGCTGACGGTGGTCGACACCCTCGGCCTCGACGGCAAGCGCCGGGCCGGCTACGTCGATCTGGCGGCGCGCCACCGCGTGGCGTGCGTTGCCGTCGGCTTCGACACGCCCGCGGGCGAATGCCGGGCGCGCAACAAGCAGCGGCGGCTGCCGGTGCCGCCCAAGGTGCTGGCCGACCAGTTGCAGACGTGGAACGCGGTGCGGCCGGGGTTGGCCGGCGAAGGCTTCGCCGCCGTGTACACCGCCGGCGAAGCCGACCACGCCGTGCGCATCGTCCCGAAAGAGCTTCTCGACGCGCCCGCCCAGCGCGCCCGCCAACAGGAGGATCCCGTGTCCCTCGACTTCCAACTCCAGATCCCCAACTTCACGTGGGAGGGCGGCCCGCCCGAGCTCGCGACCCGTCTGGCCGCCATCGCCCAGGCCGCCGAGGGCGCGGGCTTCACCGGGCTCTGGGTGATGGACCATTTCCTCCAGATCCCGCCCAACGGCCCCGAGTGGCTCGACATGCTCGAGAGCTACACCACCCTCGCGTTCCTCGCCGGCCACACGTCGACGGTGACGTTGGGGACGATGGTCACCGGCGTCACCTACCGCAACGTGGCCCACCTGGCCAAGATCGTCGCCACCCTCGACGTCCTCTCGGGCGGGCGGGCGGTGTGCGGGCTCGGCGCGGCGTGGTTCGATCGCGAGCACCGGGCCTACGGCTACGAGTTCCCGCCGCTGGCGATGAGGTTCGCCATCCTCGAGGACGCGCTCCAGGCGCTGCCGCTGATGTGGGGGCCGGGCTCGCCGCCGTTCGAAGGGCGGGTCGTGTCGATCCCCGAGGCCATGTGCTACCCGCGGCCGTTGCAGGAGAAGATCCCGATCCTCATCGGCGGCGGCGGCGAGCGGCGCACGTTGCGGTTGGTGGCCAAGTACGCCGATGCCTGCAACCTCTTCGGCGACGCCGCCACCGTGGCCCACAAGGTCGAGGTGCTGCACCGCCACTGCGCCGACGTCGGGCGCGACCCCGCCGACGTGCGGGTGACGCACCTCTCGACGGCCCTGACCGCGGGCGACGAGTCGTCGCTGGCCGCGACCGTGGAGCGCTTGAAGCCCGAGCGGATGACCCCCGAGGCCTGGGCCGCCAGGGTCAACGCCGGCACCGTCCACGACGCCATCGGCCGCTTCCGTGGCCTGGCCGACGCCGGCGTGCAGACCGCGGTGGTCAGCCTCCCCGATCTCGGTGGTGGCACCGAACCCATCGAGCGCTTCACCGAGGTGATCGCCGCCTTCAGCGCGGCTTGACCACCACCGCTTGATCGGGGCCGAGCGTCCGGCCGTCGAAGGGAACGCCGTCGCTGGTCACCTCGACCTCGCCGTCGACGGCCTCGGCCAACGACTGCGCCGAGCCGGTGAAGTTCACCATCACGATGCGCTCGTCGCCGTCCGTGTGGCGGCGGTAGGCGATCACGCCGTCCGGCGAAGGCAGCCACCCGAAGTCGCCGATGGTCAAGGCTTCCGAGGCTCGCCGGGCGCGCAGCAGCCGGCGGTAGAGCGCGAGCACGGACCCGTCGTCGGCGGCCTCGGCCTCGGCGCTGCGTTCGTCCGGCTCCGGTGGCCACGGCAACCACGGGTCGGCCGTGGCCCAACCGTGGCCGGGCCCGATCGTCCACGGGATCGGGGCCCGGCAACCGTCGCGCCCGCCGGGGTCGTGTACCCGGTCGGCGGGGACGACGGCGTCCTCGAGGCCGAGCTCCTCGCCGGCGTAGAGGAAGGGCGTGCCCCGCAGCGTGAGCAACAGCACCGCGGCGGCGCGGGCCCTGGCCTCGGAGCCGTAGCGGGTGCGGTGGCGGGGTTGGTCGTGGTTGGAGATGACCCACGAAGCCCACGCGCCCTTCGGGTGCAACTCCTCGACCACCCGCTCGATGCGCCGCCGCCATGCGGCCGCGTCCCACGGCGCGTGCAGCGGCGGGAAGTTGAAGGCCAGGTGGAGCTCGTCCTGCTGCTCGCCGTAGTACGTCGCGACCCGCTTCGTCGACAGGATGTAGACCTCGCCCACGGCCATGCGCTCGTCGCCGTCGTAGGAATCGAGCACCTGGCGGATGCCCCGGAGGATGGCGTGGGTCTCGGGCCAGTCGTGGAGCGGGATCAGCCGGCCGTCGCCGTCGTGGCCGAAGTCGGGCAGCGCCCGGTCCTTGCCGAGCATGTGGACGACGTCGATGCGGAAGCCGTCGACGCCACGGTCGAGCCAGAACCGCAGGGTCGCGTGCATGGCCTCGACGACCTCGGGGTGGTGCCAGTTGAGGTCGGGCTGCTCGGGCAGGAAGTTGTGCAGGTACCACTGCTGCCTCGTCGGGTCCCACGTCCACGCCGGGCCGCCGACGAAGGCCGCCTGCCAGTTGTTCGGCGGCGCGGCCGGGTCGTCGGGGTCGGGGTCGCGCCACCAGTACCAGTCGGCCTTGGCATTGTCTCGGGACGACCGCGACTCCACGAACCACGGGTGCTGGTCGCTGGTGTGGTTGGGCACCCAGTCGATCAGCACCTTGAGGTGGCGTCGGTGGGCTTCGGCCAGCAGGCGGTCGAAGGCATCGAGATCGCCGAACAACGGGTCGACGTCGCAATAGTCGGCCACGTCGTACCCGTAGTCCTTCATCGGGGACGGATAGAACGGCGACAGCCAGATGGCGTCGGCCCCCAACGCCTCCACGTGGTCGAGGTGGGCGCCGATCCCGTCGAGGTCGCCGACGCCGTCACCGTCGGTGTCGCAGAAGCTGCGCGGGTAGATCTGGTACACCACCGCCGACTTCCACCACGGCTCGCGCTCGTCCATGCGGCGCGATGATGCCAGCATGATCGACCACGTCTCCCTCCAGGTTGCCGACGTCGAGGCCAGCGGCGCGTTCTTCGACGCCGTGCTCGCCCCCCTCGGCGGCAGGAGGATGATGGACTTCGGTGGGGTCCTCGGCTACGGCACCGACAAGCCGACGTTCTGGCTCGGGCCGATTGCCGGCACGGACGCGGGGATGCCGAGAGAGGTCCACCTGGCCTTCGCGGCCCACGGCCGGGCCCAGGTCGACGCCTTCTTCGCCGCCGCCGTCGAGGCCGGGGCCGAGGTGCTGCACGAGCCGAAGGAATGGCCGCAGTACCACCCCAACTACTACGGCGCCTTCGTCAGAGACCCCGACGGCAACAACGTCGAAGCCGTCTGCCACTCGCCGGCCAACGCCTAGCTGTAGTGACCATGGACCTTGCTGACAGGGTCCGCTGATGAAGAGAGCCTCCGGGCGAGTGTGGGAGTCGCTGAACAACCCACTCGCAACGGAGGCTCTCGATGCACCGTAACGCTCGCCTGACCCCGGCTGGCCGACTGCTGCTGTGCCAACGGATCGAAGCTGGATGGCCTGTCGCTCACGCGGCCAGGTCTATGGGGATCTCTCGAGACCGTGCCTACGTGTGGTGGCGGCGCTATCGCGAGAGCGGCGTCGCGGGGCTCGAGGACCGGTCCAGCCGACCTCACAACTCGCCGGCCCGCACCAAGCCGAGCGTGGAACGACGAGTCGTTGGCCTGCGCCGACGCCGGGGGCTGGGCCCGGCCCGGATCGCAGGGATCGTCGGCATGCCGGCGTCGACCGCCCACCGGGTGTTGGTCCGCCACGGCCTGAACCGCCTCGACCATCTCGACCGGATCACCCGCCAGCCGATCCGGCGGATGGAGTCGGCCCGGCCCGGTGAGCTGGTCCACGTCGACATCAAGAAACTCGGGAGGATCCCACCCGGCGGCGGCTGGCGGGTCAACGGTCGAGTAACCGAGCGGGGCCGATGGCACCGCACCAAGGTCGGCTACGCGTTCGTGCACTCCGCGGTCGACGCCCACACCCGACTCGCCTACAGCGAAGTCCTCGACGACGAGCTCGGCGTGACCTGCGCCGCCTTCTGGACCCGAGCAACGACCTTCTTCGCCAGCCACGGCATCACCGTCGAGCGAGTCCTAACCGACAACGGCGCCGGCTACCGCAGCCAGGTCTTCAACCGCGCCCTCGGGGCCTCCAGCCACACCTTCACCCGCCCCTACCGCCCCCAGACCAACGGCAAGGTCGAACGGTTCAACCGCACCCTCCTCGCCGAATGGGCCTACGCCCAACCCTGGCGATCAGACGGTCAACGCACCCGAGCCCTTGCCCGATGGCTCCACCTCTACAACCATCACCGACACCACACCGCCATCGGAAACCCGCCCATCACCCG
>JAXDPV010000069.1:0-20690 GCA_034668185.1 Actinomycetota bacterium | reverse complement strand
GACCGCCGGGATCCGCGCGCGGCCCGCGAGCTCGAGCACGCGGCAGATCGTGTCGGCGTGCACCTCGCCCAGCGACCCGCCGAGGTAGACGGGATCCTGGGCGTAGCAGGCGATGGGCCGGCCGTCGACGTGGCCGGTCGCGCCCACGACGCCATCGCCGCCGACCGCGCGATCGCCCATGCGGCCGGAGACGACGTCGGCCCGGATGAGGTGGATCGAGCCGGGGTCGCACAGCGCCTCCAGGCGCTCGAGCGGCGTCAGCTTGATGTCGAGGGAAGGAGCGAGCGTGAGGGTCATGCGGCCTCCAGGCAGAGCGCGACGTTGTGGCCGCCGAAGCCGAACGAGTTCGACAGGGCGACGCCGTCGCCGATGGACCGGGGCGAGCCGTTGACGATGTCGGCGGAGATCTCGGGATCGGGGGTCTCGTAGTTGGCGACCGGAGGCACCAGTCCGTGGCGCAACGACAGCAACGACGCCACCGCTTCGACCGCGCCGGCGGCGCCGATGAGGTGACCGGTGACGCCCTTGATCGACGTGACCGGCGGCGTCGAGCCGCCGAACACCTTGGTGATGGCCTCGGACTCGGCGGCGTCGTTCAATGGCGTCGACGTCCCGTGGGCGTTGACGTGGTTGACCGCCGACGGCGTCAAGCGGGCGTCGTCGATGGCGGCCGTCATGCATGCCACCGCGCCGGCGCCACCGGGCGAAGGAGCGGTGATGTGGAAGGCGTCGCAGTTGCGGCCGTAGCCCAGGAGCTCGCCGACGATGGTGGCGCCGCGGGCCACGGCTCGGTCCCACTCCTCGAGCACCAGGAAGGCCGCGCCCTCGCCCATGACGAAGCCGTCGCGCCCGGCGTCGAACGGCCGGGAGGCGGCCGAAGGATCGTCGTTGCGGCCGGAAAGCGCGCCCATGCGGGCGAAAGCCGAGATGGCGGTTGGTGTGATCGACGACTCGACCCCGCCGGCGAGCACGACGTCGGCCGAGCCCTCCCGGATCAAGCGCCCGGCCTCGCCGATGGCGTTGGCCCCGGCGGCGCACGCGGTGGTGATGCACAGCGAAGGCCCGGTCCACCCGAACTGGATCGACACCAGGCCCGCGGTCGCGTTCGTCATCATCATCGGGACGAGGAAGGGGCTGACCCGGTCGGCGCCCTTCTCGGCGTAGATCGTGACCTGCGCTTCCAAGGTCGTGAGGCCACCGACGCCGGTGCCGACCACGACGGCGCAGCGCGCCGGGTCGGCCCCGAGCTCGCCGGCCGCAGAAGCGGCGTCGGCCGCGGCCGCGAACCCGAGCTGGGCCACGCGGTCCTGGCGGCGGGCCTCCTTCACGCCCAGATACGCGGTGGCGTCGAAGTCATGAACCTCGCAGGCGAAGCCGACGGGGAGCACGGTGCCGTCGATCAACGTCATCGGCCCGGCCATCGGCGTGGCCGACACGATCGTCGACCAGAACGAGTCGAGGTCGTTGCCGGCGGGCGTTTTCAGGCCCATGCCGGTGATGGCGACGCGGCGACGGTCGCCCGTCATGCCTTGGCCGCGACCTTGCCCGCGACCAGGTCGAGGGCTTGGCCGACGGTCTCCACGCCCTCGAGGTCTTCCTCGGGCACGCTGATGTCGAGCTGCTCTTCCAACGCCATGACCAGCTCGACCAGGTCGAGGCTGTCGGCGTCGAGGTCGTCCTTGAAGCGGGCACCTTCGGTGACGGCGCTCTCGTCGACGCCGAGGACCTCGACGGCGGCGGACTTGAGGGTGGTGAAGACGGCGTCACGATCCATTGCGATTTCTCCTGTAGGTAGAGGTTTTCAGTGGCCCATCGCCAGACCGCCGTCCACGGGGACGACGGCGCCGGTGATGTAGGCCGCGAGGTCGGAGGCGAGGAAAGCGACCGTAGCCGCCACCTCCTCCGGGGTACCGAAGCGGCCGAGGGGGACGGCGGCGGTGAGCTCGGCCTTGCGGCCCTCGCCCAGGGCGTCGGTCATGGCGGTGGCGACGGGGCCTGGCGCGACCACGTTGCAGGTGATGCCCCGGGAGGCGAGCTCACGTGCGGTCGAGCGGGTGAGGCCGATGAGGCCGGCCTTGGCCGCCGAGTAGTTGGCCTGGCCGGGCCCACCGGTCGAGCCCGCCACCGAGCCGACGTTCACGATGCGGCCGAAGCGGGCCCGCACCATCTTGGGCGTGGCCCGGCGCATGGTGTGGAAGGCGCCGTCGAGGTTGGTGCGCAGCACCGCCTGCCAGTCGTCGTCGCTCATCCGCATGAGCAGGCCGTCCCGGGTGATGCCGGCGTTGTTGACCAGCACCTCGACAGGCCCGAAAGCGGCCTCGACCTGGGTGAATGCCGACTCGACCGAAGCGACCTCGGCCACGTCGACGGCCACGCCGAGGGAGGTCGCGCCCGCGGCCTCGACCTCCTTGCACGTCTGGCCCCCGCCCTCGGCGTTGCCCGACCAGGCGACGGCGATCTGCGAGTGGCCGGCCTCGGCCAAGGCGATGGCGATGGCCCGGCCGATGCCGCCGGACGCGCCGGTCACCAGGCAGACCCGGGGCGTGGTCACCCGCGGCCCCAACGGAGCAACACGCTGGCCCACGTCATGCCGGCACCGAACCCGGAGAGGAGCACGACGTCACCGTCGCGCAACCGGCCGTCCTGCGCCGCCTCGACCAGGGCCAGGGGGATCGAGGCCGCCGAGGTGTTGCCGTACTTGGCGATGTTCACGATCGTCTTGTCCATCGGGATGCCGAGGCGCTGGTTCACCGCTTCGATGATGCGGACGTTGGCCTGGTGGGGGACGAAGACGTCGACGTCGGCCGCGGTCAGGCCCGCCTTCTCCAAGGTGGCGGTGGCCGAGTCGACCACGGCCCGCACCGCCTTGCGGAAGACCTCGTTGCCCTGCATCGACAGGAAGTTGTCGCCCGCGGCCAGCGTCTCGTGGGTGGTCGGCATGCGGCTGCCGCCGGCCTTGACCTCGATCAGCGTGGCCGCGGAGCCGTCGCAACCGAGGTCCCAAGCCAGCAGCCCGGGCCCGGCATCCTCGGCACATGCGCTCAGCACGGCCGCGCCGGCGCCGTCGCCGAAGATGACGGCCGTCGACCGGTCGGCGGGGTTGACGAAGCGGGAGATGGCCTCGGCGCCGATGACGAGGACGTTGCGGACGCCGCCGGTCGCGATCATCGACGAGCCGACGACGACGGAGTAGGCGAAGCCGGCGCAGGCCGCGCCTAAGTCGAACGACCCGCACGTGAGGCCGAGGCCGTCGGCCACGAAGGCCGCAGTCGAGGGCACGATCTGGTCGGGCGTGGCCGTGGCCACGATGATGAGGTCGATGTCGCCGGGCGTGAGGCCCGCGTCCTTGATGGCGGCGGCCCCGGCGGCGATGGCCATGGTCGAGGTCCACTCGCCCTCGCCCACGATGCGGCGCTCCTTGATGCCGGTGCGCTCGGTGATCCACTGGTCGTTGGTGTCGAGGGTGGCCTCGAGGTCGGCGTTGGTCAGGCGCCGTTCGGGGGCGTAGATGCCCCAACCGGCAATGGCGGTGGCGATCGTCATCGGGCTCAGGCGGCGACGACGCGCAGCCAGGCCACGGGCTCGCCTTCACGCAACCGCTCGCCCTCGTGGGCCAGCATCCCCATGAGGAAGCCGGTGAACGGGCTCAGCACCTCGACCACGGCACCCGAGCTCTCGATGCGGCCGATGGCCTGGCCGGCCTCGACCAGCTCGCCTTCGGCCGTCACCGTCTCGGGGGCGAGGGGCGAGAAGACGCCGCGGGACGGCGCCACCACCACCCGCTCGAGGACGGCGAGGTCTTCGCCGGGGTTCACGTGGACAGCGAGGTCAGGCATGGGCGATCTCCAAAGGCAGGTCGTGGGGGGTGGCGACGTTGCGCAGGACGACATCGGGGGCGGCCCGCTTGGCCAGGCCGGTGAGGGTGGTGCCCGGGCCGACCTCGACGAAGGTGGTGGCGCCGAGGCCCACGAGGGCGGGCATGGTCGAGGCCCAGCGGACCGGGCGGACGAGCTGTTCGGCCAGCCGCTCGGGCCAACCGGCGGCGTCGGTGTAGGGACGGGCGTCGGGGTTCGAGAGGACGGGCACGGTGGTGTCGGCGAAGGGGGCGGCGGCCAGGTCGGCGGCGAAGGCGTCGGCCGCTCCCTGCATCAGCGGGGTGTGGAAGGCGCCGCCGACGTTGAGGGCCATGACCCGCTTGACCCCGAGCTCCTTGGCCTTGGCCGAGGCGGCTTCGACGCCGGCGGGCGTGCCGCCGATCACGACCTGGCCCGGCGCGTTGTCGTTGGCGATCCAGCACTCGCCGGCCGCGGCCGCGCACGAGTCCTGGGCCTGCTCGACGGTGGCGCCGAGGAGGGCTGCGAGGCGGCCGGGGCGGGCGTCGGCCGCGGCTTGGGTGTGCGCGGCCCGGCGGGTGGCCAGGCGGCAGCCGTCGTCGAAGGCGAGGGCGCCGGCCGCGACCAGGGCGGTGACCTGGCCGAGGGAGTGGCCGGCGTAGGCGACGACGTCGGCGTCTTCGAGGGCAGGCCCCGCGACCTCCCACGCCAGCAGCGAGGCGAGGAAGACGACGAGCTGGGCTTCGCGGGTGCGGGCCAGGTCTTCGGCCGGGGCGGTGGTCAGCAGGGGGGCGAGGGCCTCGCCCGTGGCCTTCTCGGCCCGCTCGACGATCGCCCACGCGGGATGGTCGACCCAGGGGGTCCCCAAGCCAGGGGCTTGTGCCCCCTGCCCAGGAAAGATCACGGCTACGCCCAACGAGACTGCCCTTCCTCCGGCCCACCAGCCTGCGCTCCTCCGACCGGAACGCTGTCACGATGGTTACACGGAATCCTCTCACCTTTGGATAACCGCGTGTAAAGATTGGATGAAGCGACGGGAAGGGAGGTGGATGTGCCGGAGCGTTCCTATCGGGTCGAGGAGTTGGCCGCCGAGGTCGGCGTCAGCGTCGAAGCCCTGCGGTCCTACCAGTCGAAGGGCCTCGTGCCCCCGCCCCGCCACGAGGGCCGGGTCGCGCTCTACGGCCACGCCCACGCCGCCCGCCTGCGCGAGATCCTCGACCTCAAGCACCAGGGGTACTCGCTGCGGATGATCGCCCACCTGCTGGCCGAGCCCGCGGCCGCCGCGCCCGCGGCCCTCGCCGATGCCTTCTCCTCCGCCGGCGCCGAAGAGGAGCGGCTGACCCAGCGCCAGGTGGCCGAGCGCACCCGCGTGCCCCCTTCGATGCTGCGCTCGCTCGAGGCCTCGGGCGTGTTGCAACCCCGCAACGACGACCCGGAGCGGCCGTACTCGACGGCCGACGTCAAGGCCGTGCGGATGTTGCTGTCGTTGATCTCCGGTGGCCTGCCCATCGAGGAGTTCATGGCCGTGGCCCGCACCCAGATCGACACCAACAAGGCCGTGGCCGAGGGCGCCGTCGACCTCTTCTTCGCCTACGTGCGCGAGCCGATGCTCGACTCCGGGCTGCCCGACGACGAGGAGGCCGAGCAACTCGTGGCCGCCCTCGGCCTCATGCTCCAGGCCACGACCACCCTCATCGCGTACAACTTCCAACGGCGGGTGCTCAACGGCATCTCGGCCGAGCTCGAGCGGCGGGGTGCGGCCAAGGAGCTCGAGGTGCTGCATCGCGAGGGGAAGCGCCGGGGTCTGGAAGTCTCTCCTGCGTGACCGTCACCGACTACGTCTCGCTGCTGCCCCACCGGCCCCCGTTCCGCTTCGTCGACTCGGTCGACGAGTGCGAGCCCGGGCGGCGGGTGGTGGCCCGCTACCTGGTGACGGGCGAGGAAGCGTTCCTGGCCGGCCACTTCCCCGGCAACCCGATCTTCCCCGGCGTGATTCAGGTCGAGGCCCTGGCCCAAGCGGGCGCGGTCGGGGTGCTGGCCGACGAGCGCTTCACCGGCAAGCTGCCCCTCTTCGGCGGCATCGAGAAGGTGCGCTTCCGCCGCCAGGTCGTGCCCGGCGACGACCTCGTGCTCACCGTCGAGCTCGACCAGCTCGGCTCGAAAGGCGGGTGGGGGCAGGGCACGGCCACGGTCGACGGGGCCGTCGCCTGCGCCGCCAAGCTCTTCTTCGTGGTGGTGCCGGCGCCATGATGGAGGCCATGGAGTTCACCTGCCCGCGCTGCTCGTCCCCGGCCACCGAGGAGTTCTACGGACCGTGTCCGACGTGCCGGACCGAGCTGCGCTCGACGGGCGGCGAGGCCCGCCAGGTCGAGGTGGCGGCCTACGAGCCCAAGATGAACGTGGTGCCCAACCAGGTCGCCACCAAGGACTAACTGCTACCCTTTCGACCCAACGGTCCGAGATTTCACGCAGCCGGGCCGCCGTTGCAGGTTTCCGTTGGTCTCCCGCAAGTTCATAGGTGCGTGGAGCAAGGAAACAAGCACATCATGGGAGTTGGAACGGTCAAGTGGTTCAATGCGACGAAGGGGTTCGGCTTCATCACCCCTGACGGCGGGGGAGACGAGCTCTTCGTCCACCAGTCGCAGATCCAGATGCAGGGCTACCGCGAGCTGACCGAAGGTCAGCGGGTCGAGTTCGAAGTCACCAAGGGCCCCAAGGGCCTGCAGGCTGGCTCGGTCAAGCCCATCTAGTAGTTCCGTTCGGCCAATCAGCCCATCCCTACGATGGGCTGATTGAGCCGGATGTTTCCGGTGGAGCCGCAGAACTCGGCATCACCGAAGCTGAAGATCCCGCCGTCGGTGGCGACGAACCAGTACCCGTTGCCCGAAGGCGTGGCCCGCATTCCGACCACCGGCTTGTTGAGCCTGATGTTCCCGGTCGAGCCGAGGAACGGCGCGCCCGGGCCGAAGCTGAAGATGCCGCCGTCGGAGGCGACGAACCAGTAGCCCTGGCCGTTCGGGGCCGCGGCCATCCCGACGATCGGTTGGTTGAGCCTGATGTCGCCGGTCGAGCCGTAGAAGGTGGCGTCACCGAAGCTGAAGATGCCGCCGTCCGACGCGACCAGCCAGTAGCCCTTGCCCGACGGCGTCGATGCCATGCCGACGATGGGCTTGTTCAGTTTGATGTCGCCGGTCGAGCCCAGGAACGCGGCGTCGCCGTAGGCAAAGATGCCGCCGTCCGACGCGACCAGCCAGTAGCCCTGGCCCGTGGGCGTGGGCGCCATGCCCACGATCGGCTGGTTGAGCCTGATGGCGCCGGTCGACCCGTAGAAGTTCGAGTTGCCGAAGTTGAAGATGCCACCGTCGCGGGCGACGAACTCGTAGCCCTGGCGGTCGGGTGAGGCGGCCATGCCGACGATCTGCTGGTTGAGCTTGATGTTCCCGGTCGAGCCGAAGAACGGCGCTTGCGGTCCGAAGCTGAAGATGCCGCCGTCGGACGCGACCAGCCAGTAGCCGCTGTTGCAGGTGATCGGCTTGGCGTCGGTCGGGTCGGTGCCGAGGCGGCGGGGGTTCTTCTGATAGTGGCCCCACGGCACCGACGACGGGGCCGGCAGGGTGTAGACGCCGAGCTTGCCGTTGGAGTTGGTCGGGTCGAAGCCGGCCGTGGCCAGCACCCATCCACCGTCGAGGACGCCGACCGCGGCCGCGCTCTTGTGGGCCCAGTTGCCCACGGCGATGTTGCTCTGGATCTCGTTGCCGTCGGGGCCGTTGAGGACGAAGAGCTGGCCGTTGGTGCCGATGATGACCTCGGGGGGGCCGCCGCCGGTGGTGTCGGCGATGATCGGCGCCGAGGGGATCTCGTCGGGCGAGCGGTAGGTCCACCGGCCGCCGTTGCCGAGGAAGGCGTCGACGGCGCCGCCGCTGCCCTGGTAGTTCGTGCTGGCGATGACGACGTCGTCCTTGCCGTCGCCGTCGATGTCGCCGATGGCCGGGCCGCCGAGGAACGTCTGGAACGTCGCCTGCTTGGGCCAGCCCGCGAGGTCGCCCCCGGTGTTGGGGTCGAAGGCGAACACCTGGCGGGAGACGTTGTTGCAGCGGTCGGGCGTGCCCTGGTTGCGGCAGTAGTCGGCGCCCGAACCGGTCACGACCGCGAGCTGGCCGTTGATGGTGGCGAAGCCGGCGCCGCCCTGGAAGGTCTCGGCGTGGGGGCGCACCCAACGCTCGGCGAGGGTGCCGCTGCCGTCGTAGCGCAGCGAGCGGAAGTAGCCACCCACCGATTTGTTCGACACGGTGGCGTCGCCACCGATGAAGATCTCGGAGGCGCCGTCGCCATCGACGTCACGAACCGCCGCGCCCGACCACACCGTGTCCTGGTTGTCCTTCTGGGCCAGCACGCTGCACCCGCCGGTCATGGCGTAGATCTTGTCGTTGAAGGAGCCGAAGACGATGTCGGCCAGGCCGTCGCCGTTGACGTCGCCGAGGGCGGGCGAGTTGAACACGCCGGCCAGCCCGTCGCTGCGGCCGGGCGCGTCGAATTGGCAGAGTTTCGTCCCGCTGCTGTTGAGCACGGCCACACCACCGGGACCGCGTGTCGTGCCGCCGAAGCCGACCACGACCTCGTCGCCGGCGCTGGCCGTCGACACGTCGCCGATGGCCGGGCTCGAGGCGACCGGCCCCGGGAGGACGGCGTCGAACGCGGTGCCGCCGTCGCTGCGGAAGCCGTAGACGTGGCCGTTCATGCCGCCGACGACCACGAGGTCGGTGCCGTTGACGTTGCCGACCGCCGGCGACGACCATTCGAACCTGGCCCCGCCGATGGTGACGGGACCGAAACGTGGGCCACCGACGGCCGCGGCCGCGGGGGACGACGGCAGGGCCACGAGGACGGCGGCTCCGGTGACGCAGGCGACGGCAACGGCAAGGACTCGGCGAACGTTCATCCACACGTGCTTTCTGCTCGGCTGGCTGCTGACGTTGATCGACAACTTAGGTCGAACGCTGCACGGCTCTGGGTGAACGCTGTCCAAATGGGGCTTACCGGGCGCGGCCCCTTGCCAGGGCGGCGATGGCGGTGAGCAGGCCGAGCGCGCCCACGGCCAGGGCGGCGATGGTGAGGCCGTCGGTGCCGTCGCTCGACGTGGTCGAGGTGGAGGTCGGCGTGTCCGAGGTGGTGGCGTGGTGGTCCGCGGTCGCGGCGGTCAGCGTGAGCACGGGCGCGGGGTGGTCGGGCTCGGCCGCGCCGGCCGCGGGCGGGTCGTCGATCCAGCGCACGACCTCGCCGTCGGCGTAGGTCTGGAGCACCTTGAAGACGATGGTGTCGACGCTGTCGGGCAGCGGGCCGACGGACACGTCGAACTCCTGGAACTGGCCGGGTTCGATCGTTCCCCCCGACCACGTGATCCGGGTCTTGTCGGCGGCGACGGTCCACCCGGGAACGGGGCGGGTGGAGACCTCGTCGATGGTGACGTCGGTCGGCAGCGCGACCTCCACCTTGATCGTGGCCACGTCCTTCTCGTTGGGGACGCGGAAGCTGAGCTTGGTGAAGCCACCCTTGGGTGCTTCGCTCGGGTTCACGGTGACGTGCGCTTGCGCGGGTGCGGCCAGCAACAGCACGGCCGTGGCCGCGGTGGCGACGGCGAGTACGAGGCGATGACGCATGGTTCGTTGTTCTCCTTGGTTTCAGCGGACGTTGACGGTGGTGCTGGCTTGGACCTGGTCGATGTCGGTGAGGCGGGCGATGACGTCGAGTCGCCACTTGCCCGGCAGCGGGAGGTCGAAGCCATAGACCACGTAGTGGCCGGGGCCGGCGACGACGAGGGGTATGTCGATCGGGCCGACCGGCGGTTGGGCCAGGGTGAGGCGGGCCGTCATCTCCTCGACGGCCCGCTGGGCCCCTTCGGGGGTGAGGGTGTAGAGGTGCAGGGCGACCGGGCCCGCCTTGGCCGGGTCGAGGGTGAGGTCGATCAGCAGCTTGGGGGTGGTGAGCTCCGTCGAGTACGGGCGGGCCAGCGCCACCTTGGCCGGCGTGGCGTCGACCAACCCGGCGGTCACGGCGAGGATGACGACCGCGACCACGGCTTCGGCCGCGACCGACCGGCGGAGCTTGGCCAGCGGTGGTTCCGCGCCCCCCTTGCGTTTCCGCACCCACTTGCGGCCGGCATAGGCCAGGCCGACCATGACGACGAACAGGCCGACCTTGACCAGGAGGAGCCGCCCGTAGGTCGTGCCGGTGAGCCCCGGGATCGACGCCACCTGGCGCCACCCCTGGAACGTGCCCGTGACGACGATGACCACCACCGCCATCAGGGCCACGTCCGAGAACCTCTGCACGGTTTTGACAGCCGGATCCCGCCAATCTTGGCGGGATCCGGCTGTCAAAACGGCGGTGGTGAGGAGGACGAGGCCGCCGAGCCAGATGCTCACGGCCGCGAGGTGGGCGACGTCGGCGGTGAGGGCGAGGGCGGCCAGGTCGCCGGCGGCGGCGTGGCCCGCGAGGCCTGGGGTGGCGAGCAGGGCCAGGCCGATGACGGCGCCGGTGGTTCGCTTGGGTGCGAACGCGAGCCAGCCCGCGGCCAGCGCGAGGAGCCCAAGGCGGGCGAGGGCGAGGGTGCCGTAACGGGTGCCGGCCACGTCCCGCAGCACCGTCGGCTTGAAAGCCGCGCCCAGGCCGAGGCCCGCGCCGGTCGCGCCCTGGAGGGCGATGCCGGCGGCGGTGGCGATCGCGCAGGTCAACAGCGCGGACCACAGCAGCGTGCGGGTTCTCGGGTGGTCGAGCCCGCCCGGCCAGAGGGTGAGGGCGAAGGCGGCCCCGCCCACCAGCACGACCAGGCCGGCGAAGGCGGCGAAGCGGGCCAGGCCGCTGGCGACGCCGACGGGCCGGCTGCCGGTGTCGGCGTTGAGCAGCCGCTTGGCCAGCGGGCCGGTGTCGGACGTCGAGGCCGCGGTGCCGACGTGGAAGGTGAAGGCGCCGTGCACGGGGTGGGAGTCGGCCGACACCACCCGCCAGGTGACGACGTAGCTGCCGTCGTCGAGGGCGGGCAGGGTGACCGCGACCTTCGAGCTCGAGCCGCCGGGGTGGGTCGGCTTCGGGGTCACGATCCGTTGGGCCTTGGCGTCGTAGACCCGGATGCCGCCGAGGGCGACCTCGACCGCCTCGTTGAACGTGAGGGTCACCGCCGAGGGCAGGCCGTCGAGCTTGGCCCCGGCCGCGGGCTCGGTGGCCACGAGGGTCGCGTGGGCGTACGCGGGCGCGGCCGTGGCCACGATCGCGGCCAGCGCGATCGCGAGCGAGGCCGCGAACCTCCTCACGCTTCTTGTTGCCGGCGGCTCAGGGTCCAGAGGAGGGCGAAGCCGAGGAGCTCGAGGAGGTGGGCGGTCTCGCCCGAGGGAGCGGCCCGGCCCTCGGCGATGTCGACCGAGCTGGTGAGGAGGAGGCAGAGGGCGACCACGGCCACGAGCGGCAACATGCCCGCGGCCCGCTCGGGCCGCCAGGCGGCGACGGCGAACCCGAGGGCGAGGGCCAGTTCCCACGCCGCCAGCTCGTGGGCCACGTGGAGGCCGGCGAGGTTGCCCCCGCCGACCATCCCGGCGATGGCGATGACGAGCTGCACCGCCGCCACCCCGCCGAGCATCGTGCGCCACGGCGTGCGGGGGTCGGGGCCGGCCCGGAAGGCGGCCAGCACCGGCCCGCTGAGGTCGGCCATCTCGGGCGCGGCCGAGAGGCGGACCCGCCGGTCGAGGGCGCCCGCCCGTTCGGCGAACGACCGGCATCCCTCGCACGTGGCCACGTGGGCGTCGACGTCGGCGTCGTCGATTCCCACGTCCTCGCCGTCGATCCGGGCAGACAGGGCTTCGCGCACCTCGGCGCAGCGCAGCAGCATGGAGAGGTAGTCGCTCGGCCGGCCGCGGAAGTTCCGCCGGTCGTTGGTAGCGTGCGCGGCGGTGGACGACCTCACCCAGTTGGCGTTGGCGGGGCGCGACGGCGACCCCATCGCGCTTCGGGCCTTCGTGCGGACGGCCCAGCCCGACGTGTGGCGGCTGGCCCGGCACCTCGTCGGTGAGAACGACGCCGACGACGTGGCCCAGGACGCGCTGTTGCGGGCGGTGCGGGGTTTGCACGGGTTCGCGGCCAGGTCGTCGGCCCGCACGTGGGTCCTGTCGATCACCCGGCGGGCGGCGGCCGACCACCTGCGCGGCGTTCGCCGCCGGCGGGTGCGCGACGAACGCCTGCGGCCGTCGCCGCCCGCGCCCGACCACGCCGGCGTCCTCGCCCTCGATGCGCTGGTCGACGGGTTGGGCCACGACCAGCGGGCGGCCTTCGTGCTGACCCAGCTCCTCGGCCTCAGCTACGCCGAGGCCGCGGTGGTGTGCGGCTGCGAGGTGGGCACGATCAGGTCGCGCGTCGCCCGGGCGCGGGAGCAGCTCGTGGGTGGTGCCGCCGCCGCCGAAGCCGCGGGCTAGGCGGCCTCGGCGCCGGGCGGGCGGAGGGCCCGGCGGAGGGCCACGGCGGCGATGGTCACGCCGATGGCGGCCACGGACACGATGACGGCGATCTGCATCGGCGAGGTCGACGAGGGCACGGCGTCGGGGTTGGTGCCGGCGAACACGAGGTGGCCGGAGTCGAGGGCCCCGAGCTCGGTGCCGGTGAACGTGCGGCTGGTGCCGTCCTCGAAGTGGAGGGTGAACGGCACCACGAACGTGGCCCGTTTGGTGGGCACGCCCCGCAAGGTGAAGTAGGCGCAGGTGAGGGGTTCGATGCGGCCGCTGGAGTAGTCGACCTCGGTGGCGGTGCGGCTCAACGTCCAGCCCTGGGCCTGGTCGGCGCCGGTGAGGCGGAGCTGGGGTGGGACCTTGATCTTGACGTCGTCGACGGCGGAGCTCTCGGCCGCAACCCCGACGATGATCGCCGCCGGCTGCCCCACGGTCAGCAGCGAGGGCGTGGCACACGAGTGCGCGGCCGCCGGCCGGGCCCCGACTGGGGACAGCGCGAGCGCCAATGCGAGGATGGCGAGGATGCGACGCACCCTGGCGACGGTAGTGCTCACCGTGGGCTTGCTCGTGGCCTGGGCCCAGCCGGCCTCGGCCCACAACGTGGCCGGCGTGTCGGCCACCAACTACCGCACCACCTTCACCGGCATGGCGCCGCCGGTGCCCGGCCTCCAGTTGCGGGTCGTGGAGGCCGGCAGCCGGCTCGAGCTCACGAACTCCTCGGCGGCCGAGGTCGTGGTGTTGGGCTACCAGCGCGAGCCCTACCTCCGGGTGGGGCCGCAGGGCGTGTTCGAGAACCTGCGGTCGCCGTCGACCTACGTCAACCGCACCCGCAACGGCGGCACCGTGCCAGGCACCGCCGACCCCGCGGCCCCGCCGGAGTGGCGCAAGGTGTCGAGCGGCCACCTCGCCCGCTGGCACGACCACCGGGCCCACCACATGGGCACCACCGACCCGCCGACGGTTCGGCGAGCCCCCGATCGCCACCACGTGCTCAACGACTGGACGGTCGAGTTGCAGCAGGGCTCGACCGCCATCCAAGCCAAAGGCATTCTCGAATGGGTGCCGGGGCCTTCGCCCTTCCCGTGGCTGGCGGTGGCGCTGGTGACCTTGGTACTGGTCGCGTTGGTGGCGGGGCGGGAGCGGTTGCTGGCGGCGCTGCTCACGGCGCTGCTGGTCATCGACGTCGCCCACGCGATCGGCGTGGGCTTCGAAGCCGCCGGCGGTCTCGGCGACAAGCTGCGGGCGATGGCCGGCGGCAGCGTGTACTCGGTGCCGGTCTGGATCGTGGCCGCGGTCGCGGTGCGCATGTTGGTCCGGCGCCGCCCGGACGCGTTGCTCGGCGCGCTGTTCGGCGGCATCCTGCTGGCCCTGCTCGGAGGGATGATCGACATCACCGACCTGAGCAGGTCGCAGGTGCCCTTCGCCGGCCCTGTGTTCGTGGTGCGGGCGATGGTCGCGGTCACCATCGGGCTCGGCTTCGGGATCGCCGCGGCCGCCGGCCTCGGGCTGCGCGCCCTCAGACCCGCCGCAGCACCCGCAGGAGATACTCCCGCCGGTTGAGGGGATTGTGGTCGGTGCGGGGGCGCGACGGCGCCGGGCCCCGTACGGGTTGGTAGGAGGCGAAGGCGAGATCGAGGACGCCTTCGCCCCGGGTCAGGCCGAGGAGCTGCTGTTGGAGCTCGTGGACCCGGGCCGACGGGATCTCGCCCTCGATGGTGCAGGCCCGGCCCCGCATGGCCGGCGTTCCCGGCGTGGCCTGGAGCTTGGCCAGCACCGGGAGGATGGGGCCGGCGGTATCGGCCGGCACCTCGAGGAGGAAGCGCTGGATCGGCTCGTGGACGGTGGTGCCGGCGCGGGCCAGCGCCGTCATGAGGACGAGGGGCGTGAGGTTGCGGAAGTCGGCGCCCGTGCTCGACATGGCCCGGCTGAAGCCTTGGTGGGCGTGGCTCTGGCGGGGCGCGTAACCGGCATGGGTCATCGTCACCGTGCAGTCCTCGACCTGCCATCCGTCGAGGCCCTGGCGCAGGGTGGCGTGGACGGTCTCCTCGACGGCCTTGTGGAACGCCATCGGGATCGAGCCGAGCTCGACCTCGTAGCGGAACTCGTTGCCCGCTCCGGTCGGCGCCGGGTCGACCCGCAGGCCGATGGTGGCGAGGATCGGGTTCGGTGGCTTGTGCATGACCTCGACGGCGTGGCCGGTGCCGTTGGGTCGCTCGATGCAGATCGTGGTGGTGTCGTGGAACTCGACGTCGAGGCCGAAGTCGATGGCCAGCGTCTCCTGGATCACCTGCTTCTGGACCTCGCCGTAGAGCGAGACGTACAGCTCCTGCCTGACGTCGTCCTGGCGGAGGTCGATGAGCGGGTCCTGCTCGGCCAGTTGGGTGAGCGCGTTATAGAGCCGGCCCCGGTCGTTGGCCCGGCTCGGGAGGATCACGGCTTCAAGCGTCGGGGGCGCGAAGTGTGCGTCCTTGGCGGTGTTGCCGGTCGGGCCGATGGTGTCGCCGATCCTGATGTCGCCCAGGCCCCACAGCTTGGCGATCTCGCCGGCCTCGGTGGCCCGGCGGGTGACGGCGTCGCCGTTCTCGAAGACCTTGATGGCGGTGACCTTGCGGCGCTCGCCGATGCGGTCGCGGGTGCGCAGGGTGCCGTTGAACATGCGGACGTAGGCGATGCGTTCGCCGGCGGGACCCCGCTCGACCTTGAAGCACGTGGCCTCGACGGGGCCGGCGGGATCGCCCTCGCTCGGTGGGAGCAAGGTGGCGACGGCGTGGCCCAGGGCGTCGACGCCGGCGCCGGTGATGGCCGAACCGAAGTAGATCGGGTGGGGCCCGTCGTCGAGGTCGGCGATCTCCAGCGCGACCTCGTCCGGTCTCGCTCCCATGCGGTCGGTCTTGTTGACGAAGACCAGCATCGGGATGTTCGATCGCCGGAGGGCCCGCATCAGCACCCGGGTCTGGGCCTGGACGCCCTCGACGGCCGACACCACCAGCACGGCCCCGTCGAGCAGGCTCAACACACGATCGACCTCGGCGATGAAGTCGGGGTGGCCGGGCGTGTCGATGAGGTTCACGGTGACGCCCTCGATGACGAACGACACCACCGCCGACTTGATCGTGATGCCCCGCCGGCGTTCGAGCTCGAGCGAGTCGGTCTGCGTGCTGCCCTCGTCGACGCTGCCGACCTCGTCGATGACGCCGGCGGCGTAGAGCAGCCGCTCGGTCAGCGTCGTCTTACCGGCGTCGACGTGGGCCAGGATCCCCAGGTTCAGTGTGCGCAAGCGTCATGTCCTCTTCGTAGGTGGTGACTCCTCTCTGGATGGACGTTGACGTTGGACGCATGGCCGAGAGCCGATCAGACCCCGGCGCTCCCGGCAACCGAATTCAGGGTGACGACGAAGCGGGCGCCGCCGCCGGGTCGGTCTTCGACGCGGATGTCGCCGTCCGAGGCCCGCACGACGGCCCGGGCGATGGCGAGGCCGAGGCCGGCACCGCCGTGGTCGCGGTCGCGGGCGTCGTCGAGGCGGGTGAAGCGGTCGAAGACGAGCTCGCGCCGGTCGGGCGGGATGCCGGGCCCGTCGTCGGCGACGGCGATGCGTACGACGCCGTCGTGGCCGCGCGGGGCCCGGAGCTCGACCCACACCGACGTGGCCGCGTGGCGCTGGGCGTTCTCCACCAGGTTGCGGACGACCCGCCCGAGGTCGTGGGCGTCGCCCCGCACCCGCACCGCCTCGAAGGGCCCGAGCTCGACGGGCACGGGCGACGTCTGCCGCGCCCTGGTGACCTCGGCCAGGACGACGTCGTCGAGGTCGACCACCGGGCGGGCCGCGGGGTTGGCGCCGCCGTCGGACTTGGCCAGCACGAGCAGGTTGGCGATCAGGTTCTCCATGCGGATGGTCCCGTCGAGCATCTCCTGGTCGGCGGCGGACCAAGGCCGCGACCCGTCGGCCTTGGCCACTTCGAGCTGCGTTCGCAGTGCGGCCACCGGGCTGCGCAGCTCGTGGGACGCGTCCCCGACGAAGCCCCGCTCCCGCGCGCTGGCCCGTTCCAATCGTTCGAGCATGGCGTTCATGGTGCGGGCCAGGCCGGCGATCTCGTCGTCAGCACCGGGCACGGGCACGCGGCGGCTGAGGTCGCGGGCGGTGATGTCGGCCACCTCGCGGCGGATGCGCTCGACCGGCCGGATGGCCCGGCCGACGAGCCACCACGAGGTGAGGGCGACGAAGAGGAGGAGCGCGGGCAGGCCGGTGGCGAGGATGGTGGTGACCTGGCGGACGTTCTCCTCGACGCCGGCGAGCGAGGCCGCGACGTACACGATGCGGGCCCCGTCGGGCGACGACGAACGGAGGGCCACCACGAGGAAGGGTGCATCGCCCTCGCCGATGGGCAACTGGCGGATGGTCCTCACATTAGGGCCGGTGCCCGTGGGGACGAACTGCGCCAGGCGGGGTTCGCCCACGACGTTGTCGCTGGCGGTGACCACGGTGCCGTCGGTCGCGACCACCTGCACCAGCGACGAGTCGTCGGCCCTGGCCGAGATCGGGTGGGGGAGGCGGCCGGCGTTGGACAGGCCGGCGATGTCCGTCGCCCTGGTGGTGATGGCGGCCCGGAGCGCGGAGGTTTGCGACCGGTCGAGCAGGAACACGAGGCTCGAGCCGCCGATGATCAGCGCGGCGCCGACGATGGCCGTCGCCGCCAGGGTCGTCCGCAGGCGTACGCCGCCGAGGCGCCTAGCGCCCATCGGCCACGATGTTGACGTCGCCGTCGAAGGCGAAGTCCCACACGTGGCCGAGGATCTCGGCCTTCGACACGACCTCGCCGGCGCGCCGCATCAGGTAATCGAGGACGGCGAACTCTCTCGGGGTGAGGTCGATCGGCGTGCCCGCCCGCAGGCACGTGTGTTTGGCCGGATCGAGGACGAGGTCGCCGACTTCGAGCCGCGCGGGCCGTTGCGGCGCGCCCCGCCGGAGGATGGCGCGCAGGCGGGCGAGCAGGACGACGAAGGAGAAGGGCTTGGTGAGGTAGTCGTCGGCGCCGGTGTCGAGGGCCTCGGCTTCGTCGAGCTCGCCCTCCTTGGCCGTGAGCATGAGGACCGGCGTCCAGATGCCGGCGTCGCGCAGCTCGGCGCAGACCCGGTAGCCGTTCATGCCCGGGAGCATGATGTCGAGGACGATGGCGTCGTAGGGCTGCTCTTTGGCGTGCCACAGGCCGCTCGGGCCGTCGAGGGCGACGTCGGTGGCGAAGCCCTCGGCTTCGAGCCCGCGCTTGAGGGCCGAGGCCAGGCCGTTCTCGTCTTCGACCACGAGCACGCGCACCGGTTGCGATGGTCGCAGCGTGATGCTGAGGAGGGCCTGAGCGGTTGCTTAAGCGATCCTCAATGTTGCTCAGCGTCGCTTCAGGCGGCTATCGGCACCGTGTCCATCGGCAGCTCCACCGTGGCGCTGCGCTGCAGTTCGGAAGGAAGACACATGCACACCAAACGCAAGGTGATGATCGCCGGGGCGAGCGTCGCCCTCACGATGGCCGGGCTCGGCGCCGGCCTGGCCTCGATGGGGGCGTCGGCCGGCGCCCAGACCCCGGCGCCGCCGGCCGTCTCCACGCCGTCGCCGGACACGGCCACCGCCGAGGCTCCCGGCACCGAGGTGCCCGATGCCACCGAGGCCAACGAGCCCGCCGGCGAAGCGCCGGACGGGACCGAGGTCGAGGATCCCAACGAGCCCGCCGGGGGCCACGAGGACCCGCCCGGCAGCGTCGACCATCAGTTCGAGGGCGTCGAGTAACGGCGACTGGCGACGAACACGGGGATCAGGCGCTCCGTCCTGGTCTGGTAGTCGGCGTACGGCGGGTACGCCGCTACCGCCCGTGCCCACCACGTCGCACGCTCGTCGCCCTCGAGCTCTCGGACGACGGCGTCGAACGGCTCGGGGCCGTCCTGGATCGTGACGGCCTCGGGGTCGGCCTTCAGGTTGTAGTACCAAACCGGGTGCTTCGGTGCGCCGCCCATGCTCGCTATGAGCGCGTACTCGCCGTCGTGCTCGACCCGCATCAGCGGGGTCTTCCTCAGCGTCCCCGACTTGTTCCCTCTGGTCGTGACCAGGATGATCGGCAGCCCGGTGTCTCTGAGGGTGTTGGCCTTCTGGCCGCCCGAAGCCTCGTAGGCCTCGACCTGTTCGCGCACCCATCCGGCCGGGCTCGGGACGTATTCACCTTCGAGGGTCATGGTGCTGACGTTAGGGCCCCTCGGCCGGTCGCCCGAACGGGCAGACATTCGCCGCAGACCGGCACTTGTGCGCCAGCCTCGGCATCACGTGGACCAAGCTCGATCTCGACGCCATCTTCAAGCTCGCCGGGCCCATGCCGGCCGGGCCGTCACCAAGGAGGACAAGTCCTCCGTCGCCCAGACGCCGTCCGGCGCCAGCGGTGCCGAGGGTGGCGCCCAGTCCGTCTCGCAACTCGAGCTCGACGACAACCGCCAGGCCGAACAGAGCCCCGATGCCAACGACACGCTGGAGCAGTTGCGCCAGGCCGAGAAGCAGGCCAAGCAACAAGCCGGCCACCGGCCCAACAAGACGCTCATGAACTACAAGGCGGCCAAGGAACTGGTCACCACCAAGTTGGGCTCGTAGCTCTGTCGCCTTCGCGGTGCGAAGCTCGGGCCGTTATGACCGATGCTCTTGACGTCGAGGGTCCACCGCTAATCGGGCCGTGGCAGGGATGGCGCCTGGTGGTGTTCGTGCTGACGGTCGCGCTCATGGCCGGGGCGGTCGGCTGGGCGTGGGGTTCCCGTGATCCCCGGCCGGGGCGCTCGTCGGTCGACGTGGGCTTCTTGTACGACATGATCGCCCACCACGAACAAGCCATCCTCATGGCCAACCTCGAGACCGCTGCCGGCGCCGACCCGACGGCGCTCGCCTTTGCGCGCGAGATCGTGCGATCGCAGTCGTACGAGATAGGCCTGATGGAACGCCGGCTGGCCGACTTCGGTTATTCGCCGGACGACGCGCCCACCGGGGCCATGGGGTGGATGGGTCGGGTCGTGCCGCTCGCCCTCATGCCGGGGATGGCCAGCGACGATGAGCTGGCGCTGCTCGACTCGCGGGTCGGGCCAGAAGCCGACGCCCTGTTCCTCGCGCTGATGAAGGACCATCACGCGGGCGGTGTCCACATGGCCGAGGACGCGGCCGTCCGCGCCCACGATCCGTGGATTCGCGACCTCGCCGCCCGGATCGCCCGCAACCAACGCGTCGAGGTCCGCGAGTACGAACAAGCGCGCATCCGGGCCGGCCTCCCCGAGCGCCCGGTCGGTTTCACCGCCAACGTGGAGATGCCCCCGCCACGCTCATAGTGATCGGGTCGGGTCCGAGCCGCCTCCGGCTTCCGGCGACCCTGCGCGATGTGGAAAGGAATGGAGGACCCCTCCGTCGAACTGTGATGGTGGCCTTCGTCGCGGCGGCATCTTCACCTTCGGCGACGCCGCCTTCTATGGCTCGACCGGCGGAATCACCCTCAACCGGCCGGTGGTCGGCATGGCGCGCACCCTGGCGGGCCACGGCTACTGGCTGGTTGCCGCCGACGGCGGCGTCTCGCCTTCAGCAGTACGGCGCGCGGATAGATGAGGAGACACGTCATGACGCACGACCGCCGACGTCAAGTGCTGTTGCGGCTGGTGGCGCTTGCCGCGAGTTTGGCCGCGCTTGCGGGGATCGCCTATGTCCTCCGCTCGCCCGATAGCCGAACCGACGTGCGCGCCAGCGGTTCGCCACCGCGGCAGTCAGACGCCGGTGCTGATACGCAGTCGCCGACCACCACGGGCGCATCGGCCAGTACGACAACCACCACTCAGGCAGCGGCGACGTCGACCACCACCGCCGGCACGAGCGGTGCGACCCTCGATCCGAAGCCCGCGACGTGGACCGCGGCGAGTGCCAGCTTCACCGCGACGGTCGCGGTGTCCGCGACCTCTCTCCACGTCGCCGACGTCGCCCATTTCGTCGTCACGGTGGAGGACGAGGCCGGTTCCCTGCTCCGCGTCGGGATCGACTATGGCGACGGAACGCCTACCGGCGTGCCCGCGCCCACCCACGTCGATTGCCACGCCGCCGGTGAAGGCGCGAGCACGACCGACCGAGTCCACAAGCAGGTCACGTTCGACCACGCCTATCGCCGGGCGGTGACCGTCGCGCCGCGTGTGGTCGCTCGCAGCGACGGCTGCAACCGCTCCGAAAGGGCGCTGGAGGCCACTGGCGAGCTGCACGTGCTGGCGATCGCCGGCGCGATCCCGACCAACGGGCCACTCCGTCCGACCCTGACCATCGACCAGAACACGAGCACCAACTCGACCGAGCGGGCGGTCAGCATCGTCGTCGCGGGCA
>JAXDPV010000068.1:0-10407 GCA_034668185.1 Actinomycetota bacterium | reverse complement strand
GTGCAAGGCCGCGCTCGAACGCTTCACCACCGGCCTGGCCGCCGAGGTGTTCGACGACGGCATCGCCGTCAACGCCCTCAGCCCGGCGGGCCTCGTGGCCACGCCCGGCGTTCTGCACCACCACCTCGTCCGCCCGGGACGGGAAGGCGACCTCGAACCGGTCGAGGTCATGGCCGAGGCCGCCTACCTCCTCTGCACCGGCGACCCCACCACCGACACCGGCAACGTCACCTATTCAAGAAAGCGAGTCTGAAAAACATGCCCCAACTCAACGAGGCCGTCATCGTCGCCGCCACCCGCACCCCGATCGGGCGGGCCAACAAGGGCTCGCTCGTCGACGTCCGGGCCGACGAGATGCTGGCCGACATCCTCAACGCGGTGATGGACAAGGTCCCCGCGCTCGACCGTTCCGAGATCGTCGACATCATTGCCGGCAACGTGGCCCAGACGGGCGAGACCGGCTTCTCCATCGCCCGCACCGCCGGCATCCTCGCCGGCTTCCCCCACAGCGTGCCCGGCCTGACCCTCAACCGCTTCTGCGCATCGAGCCTCCAGTCGATCCGCAGCGCGGCCCACGCCATCGAGGCCGGCGAGGGCGATGCCTTCATCGCCTGCGGTGTCGAGAAGAGCTCGGTGCCGCCGCTGCCCGAGGGCGAGAAGCCGGCCCGCGGGTTCGGCCTCGGCCCCGGCGGCCTCAACCCCAAGCTCCTCGGCCGCGACAGCGGGTTCCCGTTCGTCTACATCCCGATGGGCCTCACCGCCGAGAACGTGGCCGAGCAGTACAAGGTGTCGCGCCAGGACCAGGACGAGTTCGCCAAGCTCAGCCAGGACCGCGCCGTCGCCGCCCAGGAAGCCGGCATCTTCGACCGGGAGATCACCCCGGTCACCAAGGAGGACGGCACCATCGTCACCAAGGACGACTGCCCCCGCGCCGGCACCACCGTCGAGAAGCTGGCCACGCTGCCCACGGTCTTCAAGCCCGAGGGCGGGACCGTGACCGCCGGCAATGCCTGCCCGCTCAACGACGGCGCCGCCGCCGTGGTGGTCATGAGCCGCCGCCGGGCCGACGAGCTCGGCATCAAGCCCCTCGCCCGCATCGTTGCTTCCGGCGTCTCGGGCAACAACCCCGAGATCATGGGCGTGGCCCCGATCGAGGCCATCGGCAACGTGGTCAAGGCGGCGGGCATGACGATCGGCGACATCGACGTGGTCGAGCTCAACGAGGCCTTCGCCGCCCAGGTCCTGCCCGTGTGCCGGGAGACCGGCATCTCCATCGAGGACCAACTCAACCCCCACGGCGGCGCCATCGCCCTCGGCCACCCCTTCGGCATGACCGGCGCCCGCATCATGACGACGCTGCTCAACGACCTCGAGACCCTCGACAAGCAGTTCGGCCTCGAGACCATGTGCGCCGCCGGCGGTATGGCCATGGCCATGATCGTCGAGCGACTGAACTAACCGACGGGTCGCAACAACACTTCTTGGGTCACGCTGGCGACGGTGTGGCCCTCGTGGGTGTAGATCGTGCCCCGAGCGAGGGCGCGGGCGTTCGACGCGGCCACGGCTTCGAGGTCGTACAACAACCACCGGTCGGCCTGCACCGGCCGGTGGAACCACATCGTGTGGTCGAGCGATGCGGCCATCATCCGGCGATCGGGCCCCTCGTGGGCGTCGGGCAGGAGCGGCCTCCTGGCCGCGCCCACCGGGCCCGAGTCGGACATGAACACCAGCACGCACGCGTGCAGCGACGGATCGTCGGGCAGTTCGCCGTCGGTGCGCATCCACATCGCCCGGGTGGACGTCGGCCTTGGTCTCGGCTCGCGGAACTCGCGGGCGTCGATGGCCCGACGGTGGGAGAAGGCGTTGCCGTGCTGCGATCGGGGCACGTCCTCGGGCCCCGGCACGTGCTCGCCGAGGGGCGCGGCCAACTCGAACTCCAGGCCGGGCTCCTCGCGATGGAAGGAAGCGTCGAGGTTGAAGATGGCCTCGCCGTCTTGTAACGCCACCACCCGCCGGGTCGTGAACGAAGCGCCGTCGCGGATGCGGTCGATGGAATAGGTGATCGGCAGCCCTGGCCGCCCCGGCCTGAGGAAGTAGGCGTGCAGCGAGTTGACACGGTGGTCGACCTCGACCGTCCTGGTGGCCGCCATCAAGGTCTGGCTCGCGACCTGGCCGCCGAAGACCCGGCGCTGGCGCCCGCCGGAGTCGGGGTTGTCGCCCCGGTAGAGGTTGCGGTCGATCTTCTCCAGGTCGAGGAGGCCGAGGAGGTGGTCGAGCGCGTCGCTCACGAACCGACCGACGGCGCCCGGGCGTCGAGGTTGAGGCGCACGTAGTCGATCGTCACCGGCTTGGGCAGGCGTTCGACCACGAGGTCGACGAAGCGTTGGCGGTCGGCGTCGTCGTCCAGGCGTTGCAGGTGCGAGCCCAGGTTGATGGTGGCAAGGTAGGCCTCGGGCTCGTCGGGCACGACCGGCTCGGGGGCGAGCCAGCAGTCGACGTCGACGAAGCCGGCCACGATCAGACGGGCGGCGGTGTCGACATCGGAGGCCATGTTGCTCGGCCGCATCCACCCCTCGAACTTGGCCGCCCACGGGCCGGCGGCGGCGACGGCGTCGGCCGCGCCCAGCACGGTGGCGATGTTGCCCTGACCCCCGCACTGGGCCACCAGCCGGCCGCCGGGCCGGAGCACCCGGCGCAGGTTGGCGAAGAGGAGGTCGTGGTCGAGGATCCAGTGGAACGTGGCCGTCGAAAGGACGGCGTCGACCGACGCGTCGGGCAGGTCGAGGGCGAGCAGGTCGCCCTTGCGGACCTCGACCCGATCGCCGTATCCGGCGAGGAACTCCTTGGCCTTCTCGACCATCGAGGCGTCGCTGTCGAGGGCGATGACCTTGCCCGTCTCGCCGAGCCGGTCGAGCAGGAGCTTCGTGACCCGGCCGGTGCCGGCGCCGGCGTCGAGCACGGTCTCGCCGCCAACGAGCGGGAGGCGGTCGACGACCTTGGCGCCCATGGCTTCGAGCGGCCCCGACACCCGGTGGTAGGTCGAGCCGTCCCAGGTCCGGCTAGAGGAGTCCGAGCTCATCCCGCACCTCCCGGTAGAGGTTGGCCAGCTTGCCCGCCTGCGGGCCGGCGACCAACGTGTCGACCCGCACGTCGGAGGCGGCCGCGCTGGCCGTGAGTTGCAGGCGGGCGAAGGCGGGCGTGCGCCGTAGGTCGTCGAGGGCCTCGCGCCGACCCTCGACGAGGAAGAAGCCGGTCGAGCCCCGCACCGCGCCGTCAGCGTAGAAGAACGGTTGGAAGCTGGTGATTACCCCTTCCGACATCTGCTCGCCGAAGAACTTCGACAGGGCGGTGAAGGTGTCGAGGGCGAGCTGCTCCCTTCCCGGGTGGACTGCGCCCCACGAGACGAGGAGGGCGCCGTCGACGTGGACGCGCTCGCTCATCTCGGCTCGGGCAGGGTGCGGCGGGGATGGCGGCCGTCGACGTAGCCGATGAACGGCGGGACGATGTTGTAGCCGAGCAGTTCCTGCAACCGCTCGGGCAACGTGGCCACGACGTCGGGCTTCACCGCGATGACGTGGTTCTCCTGCGGCCGGAGCCAACCGATGACGTACTCGAGGATCACGCCGAGTCTCGGCCTGTCGGTGGTGTTGGCCCCGCCGCCGTGGAACACGCTGCCGGTGTAGAACATCACGCTGCCGGCGGTCATCTCCGCGGCCACCGTCTTGTGGCCTGGCTTGGGGGCGCGGCCCGGCTTCCACTTGTGGCTGCCGGGGATGATGCGGGTGGCGCCGTTGGCTTCGGTGAAGTCGTCGAGTGGCCACATGGTGTTGAGCACGAGCTCTTGGTGCGGTCGGGCGATCGGGTAGATGCCGTCGTCGTGGTGCAGCACCTGGGCCTTCTCGCCCGGGCCGATCTCGATGCCCGTGGGCGCGCTCAGTTGGTACGTGCCGAGGATGTGGTCGAGGACGCCGAGCAGCAGCGGGTGGGTCGCGGGGCCGTCGAAGAACCTGGTCTTGGCGAAGAGGGCGTAGATGCGCCTGGTGAGGTGGCCTTCGAAGTCGTTGCGCCCGAGCGGGGTGGCGTCGAGGATGCGGGTGAGCTCGGCCCGGCCTTCGGCGACCTCGTCGGGGGTGAGCACCCCTTCGACGATGGCGTAGCCGTTTCTGTCGATGTCGGCCAGGACCGAATCGACCGATGGAAGCGTCGTCGTCACCATGGCGCTCATCCTTCCAGACCGGGGCGGTGGCTAGCTTTCCCGGTCGTGCCGCCGCTGCTGCCCGAGCCCCGTTCCTGGTCGTGGTCGGGCGTGCCCTTGCCGGCGCAGGGGTACCGGTTGTCGGTCTCGGCTTCCGGTGCCGTCGAGTCGATCGAGGCGGCCGACGCCGCCGGCGAGTTCTATGCCAATGCGACGTTGGCCCAGTTGCGTCGGTCGGGTGTGCGGGGGCCGTGCCGCATCGAGGACTGGCCCGACGTGGCCGTGCGGGGCGTGATGCTCGACGTGTCCCGTGACAAGGTGCCGACGATCTCGACGTTGGAGACGTTGATCGACCGGCTGGCCTCGTTGAAGGTCAACCACGTCGAGCTCTACATGGAGCACACCTTCGCCTACTCGGGTCACGAGGAGGTGTGGTCGTCGTCGGGGGCGTACACCGCTGCCGACCTCCGGCGGTTGGATGCGTTCTGCCGTGCCCGGTTCGTCGAGCTGACGCCGAATCAGAATTGCCTGGGGCACATGGAGCGGTGGTTGCGGTTCGATCGCTACCGGCCGTTGGCCATCGCCCCCGACGGATGGACCGACGGCCGTGGGCGGGTGCGGCCGCCGACGACGATCGACCCTGCGAACCCGGGATCGTTGGCCTTGGTGCGTTCGCTGTTGGCCGAGTTGCTCGACTGCTTTACTTCCCGGCGGGTGCACCTCGGGTTGGACGAGCCGTGGGAGCTGCCCGATGACCGCTTCGGCGAGTACGTCGACTATCTGGCCCGGCTTCGTGGGTTGCCCGAGCTCGATGGTTTCGAGGCCTTGGTGTGGGGCGACATCGTTTCCCATCATCCCGATGGTCTGGGCGGGTTGCCTTCCGGCGTGACGGTGTGCGACTGGGGGTACGAGGCCGATTCGCCTTTCGCTTCCCGTGCCGCTTGGCTGGCGGGCGGCGAGCGTCCGTTCTGGCTGTGTCCTGGCACGTCGAGTTGGAACTCGCTCGTCGGGCGCACTTCCAACATGTTGACGAACTGTGCTTCGGCTGCCTCGGCCGCTCGTGAGCACGGCGCTTCTGGGTTCTTGGTCACCGACTGGGGCGACAACGGCCACCTGCAATACCTTCCGGTGAGCGAGCCCGGCTTCGCTTATGGCGCCGCGGTGTCATGGTGCCACCAGGCGAACGTCGACCTCGACCTGGCCTCGGCGTTGTCGGCGCACGTGTTCGACGACCCGACCGGTGAGCTTGCGTCGGCCTTGCTCGCCCTCGGCGATGCCCATCGCCTGGTCGTGCCCCAGGTGGCGAACGCTTCGGTGTTGACGATGCACCTCGTGTTCTCGCCCAACATCCGCATGGGGGAGGGACTGACCGAGGGGCTTACCGTTGCCGACCTCGACGCGGTTTCGTCGTCGATCGCCGACGCCCGGGCCGCCATCGCCCGCAGCGCCCCCGGCCGTGCCGACGGCGATCTGGTCAAGGCCGAGCTCGACACCTCGGCCCGGCTGCTCGAGCTGTTGGTCGACGACTGCCGCGCCCGCCTCCTCGCCGGCGGCCGTCTCTCGTCGGTCGATGCTTCTATCCGCTCGGCCTTCGCCGCCCGCCTCGCCGACCTCGCCGACGAACACCGCGCCCACTGGCTCGCCCGCAACCGCCCCGAAGGCCTCGCCGACAGCACCTCGCGCCTCACCCGCCTCCACACCGCCTACCTCGCCTAACCCCGCCCCTCAACTCGTCGGTTACTTCTGGCGACCACAACCGCCCGATCGGGTGCCTTTGGCGGCCAAAAGTGACCGCGCCGGGCGTCGACGGCGGTGGCTTCGATGGACCTGGCCGCGGACCGTAGGGCCGCGGCCAGGTCGGCGGCCTCACGGGCGATGCGGGACAACTCGAGGTCGAACACGTCACGACTTCGGCCACGCCACTCCTGCTTGGCGTCGGCGGCGAGGCGGACGCGGGCGTCGGTCTGGCGGTCGATGAGGTCGGCCGTCGATCGCAATGCGGCCACGGCCGCTTCGGCCCGGGCGAAGTCGAAGTCGAAGCCGATGTCGATGCCGGTGTCGGCCAAGTTGGGCATCACACGAAGAGCGGGAGCGGGAGCAGGGAGCCGAAGGACCCGAAGGGACGGCGCCGGCCGACGGCGGCGGGACTCGTCAGGCCGGCGCCGTCCGAACGACGGCCGCCAAACGGCTCAGGCGTTCCCGGCGGCGAAGATGTTGTCGAGCACGGTGTCGACCCACCGGTGCAAGTCGTCCAACGCCGGTTTCAGCTTGGCCAGGGCGGCGTCGGCCTCGGGCCAGATCGAGCCCGTGAACTGCTCGGCCCGGGCACCCTTCCACACCGCGCCGCCGGCCAGCGTCTTGCCCTGGCGCTGGAGGTCGGCCACCTGCTCGGCCAGGCCGCCGTCCACGATCGTCTTGATGCGGCGGGCCGCGGCCTTGGCCTCCTCGGTCACCAGAACCGTCTTCGTGTTCGTCATGCCCTGAAACTAACTCTCACTATATTTCATGTCAAGGGGTTGTCCATGGCGCAGGCGGGGCCAGGCACAAGGCCGCCAGTTGCAACAAGACGGTGTCGTAGTTCACCCGCCAGCCGGCGAAGTCCCGCCACGCCTGGTCGCGGTCGGCCTTCAGCGGCGTGCCCACCGACTCGAGCAACGACAACGCCGAGTCGAACTCCTCACGGGTGATGGAGATGGGGTCGTCGGGTGCGGGGTCGGGGTCGTAGGGCAGCCCGAAGAAGTCGGAGATCCGCCGCAAGGCCAGATACCCCGACCGGATGCACAACGCGGCATGGGGGTTGTCGGCCCCCTCGACGTCGACCACCGCCATCGACAGCGCGGCCCCGTCCAAGATCGTCCCCGCGGCCGTCACCCACGAACGGTGGGGCTGGGGCGAGCGGAAGAAGGCCAGCGACCCCAACGACGTGTGGCTCTCCTCGATGTCGGCGAACCACTCCTCGGCCCGCTCGAACAACTCGTCCGACCGCTCCAGCAGACCGATCAACTGGTACCGCTGCAGCATCGTCACCGCCCACGGCGGCGACCCGGCCCGCACCTCCAACTGCGACACCAACACCTCACGCCGGGTGAAGGCCCCGTAGATCGTGGGCAGGTAGGTGATCAGCAGGGCCAGCAGCGCGATGCCGGAACCGGCCTCGGCGAACGAGAGCAACGTCGTCACCCGGCTCCCCGGATGACGAAAGCCCAACGTCAGCAACGACGACCCGCTGGTCTCGACCGCGGCCCACACCGAACCGCCGTCCACGGCCCAGTACATGCCGGCGAAGGCCGCCAGCACCAGCGCCAACCACACCGCCGGCAGCATGAGCAGGCTCGTCGGGGCGTAGAACGCCATCCGCCGATCCAAGGCGGCGTACCCCCGGCGGGACGACGTGGCGCTGCGGGAGAAGACCCAGCGCAGCGAACGGAACACCAACCGTGACAATCGGACGGGCAAGGCCCGGGGAACGACGAACGTCTGGACCGCCGAGCTGGCGGTGGCCCCCGCCACCAGCACACCCAGGAGAAACACCCCGACGCGGATGGGTAGCACGGAGCCATCATGGGCGGCGCACGGAGGAGGCTCGCGCATGTCGGGTTCAAGTCAGCCGGTGGCCGAGGCCATGCGGCCGCTGGTGAGGCGCCTCGTGGGGTCCGACAACCCGCCTGTCGCCCTGCGATTCTGGGACGGCAGCCGCCTCGGTCCCGACCCCGCGCCGGCGTCTGTCGTCGTCAACTCGCCCGACGCGCTGCGCCGTCTCGTCTACGCGCCCAACGAGCTCGGCCTCGGCCGGGCCTACGTCGCCGGCGAGATCGATGTCGAAGGCAGCGTGTTCGCCGCCCTCGAGTTGCGCGACTCGATCGCGCCGCCCGACGTCCACGTCGACCTCGGCCTCGGCGTGCGCGGTTGGCTCGGCGCCGTGGCCACGGCCAAGAAGTTCGGCGCCCTCGGACGCCCGCCGACCAGGCCCGAGGAAGAGGCCCAGCTCCACGGCCGCCGCCACAGCAAGGAGCGCGACGCCGCCGCCATCGCCCACCACTACGACGTGGGAAACGAGTTCTACCGGACGCTGCTCGGCGAGACCATGGCCTACTCGTGCGCCTACTTCGAGCACGGCGACGCCACCTCCCTGGAGGACGCGCAGCGCGCCAAGTTCGACCTCATCTGCCGCAAGCTCGGGCTGCGGCCCGGCCAACGCCTGCTCGACGTCGGCTGCGGATGGGGAGGGATGGTGATGCACGCGGCCACCAACTACGGCGTCGACGCGATCGGCATCACCCTGTCGACCGAGCAGGCCGAGCTCGCGACCCAGCGCATCAAGGAGGCCGGCCTCGACGATCGCATCGAGATCCGCGTCCAGGACTACCGCGACCTCGACGATGCGCCCTTCGACGCCATCTCCAGCATCGGCATGTTCGAACACGTCGGCCTGGCCCAACTCGCCACCTACGCCGGCTGCCTGTACCAACGGCTCAAGCCGACCGGCCGCCTCCTCAACCACGGCATCTCCCGGCCCGCGGGCGAGAAGGCGGCGATCGACAAGCACTCCTTCATCGGCCGCTACGTCTTCCCCGACGGCGAGCTCCACGAAGTCGGCAGCGTCGTCACCGTGCTCCAGGAGGCGGGCTTCGAGGTGCGCGACGTCGAGTCGTTGCGGGAGCACTACGCCCGCACGCTGCGCCGGTGGGTCGACAACCTCGAGGCCGGCTGGGACCGCATGGTCGAGCTCGCGGGCGTGCGAAGGGCCCGCATCTGGCGCCTCTACCTCGCGGCCTCGGCCATCAACTTCGAACGCAACCGGACCAGCATCCACCAAGTGCTGGCCGTGCGCCCGGGCTCCGACGGCACCAGCGCGTTCCCCGGAACGCGCCGCGAGTGGCTCGGCGTGGCCGCTGGCTAAGGTCGGCGGCGATGGCCGATACCGACACCACCGACCTCGAAGCCTTCCGCGAGAAGTGCCGCGCCTTCTTCGCCGCCAACGCCAAGAAGCGCAAGCAACGCACGCCCGCCGACGACGATGACGACGACCTGGCCGAGGCCAACTTCGAGCTCGGCGACGTGGCCACCAACAAGGCGTTCCAAGCCAAGCTCTACGACGCCGGGCTGGCCGGGATTACGTGGCCGGCCGAGGTCGGCGGCCAGGGCCTGAGCAACGAGCACCAGCGCGTGTTCAACGAGGAAGCCGCCGACTACGAGATGCCGACCGGCGTCTACACCATCGGCCTCGGCATGGTCATCCCGACGATCGTCGAGCACGGCACGCCCGAGCAGAAGGACCGCTACGTGCGCAAGGCCTTGCGGGGCGAGGAGATCTGGTCGCAGCTCTTCTCCGAGCCGGGCGCGGGCAGCGACGTGGCGTCGTTGCAGATGAAGGCCGAGCGCGATGGCGACGAGTTCGTGCTCAACGGCCAGAAGGTCTGGACGACGGGCGCGCAGCACTCCGACTTCGGCGCGGTGATCGCCCGCACCAACCCCGACATGCCGAAGCACCGCGGCATCACCATGTTCGTCATCGACTTCAAGGCGCCCGGCGTCAACGTGCGCCCGCTGCGCCAGATGAACGGCGGCTCCGGGTTCAACGAGGTCTTCTTCGACAACGTGCGGGTGCCTGCGGCCAACGTGATCGGTGGCGTCGACGACGGGTGGCGCTGCGCGATCGCGATGCTGGCCAACGAGCGGGTCGCCATCGGCGCCGGCGGCGGGGGCGCGCGGCGGGGCGGCGGGGGAGCGGGCATCGACCCGATGGTGAAGGTCGCCCGCGGCAACGGCCTCATCGACGACCCTGTCGTGCGCCAGGGCCTGGCCGACGTCTACATCCGCCAGCGGATCATGGGCTTCATCGGCCAGCGCACCCGGGCCGCCCTCAAGTCGGGGAAGGCGCCGGGGCCCGAGGGCTCGATCGCCAAGCTGGCCGGGGCGCTGCTGGCCCGGCGCTCTTCCGACCTCGGCATCGCCATCGCCGGGGCCGCCGGCCAGGCCTGGCCCGAGGGCGACCGGCGGGCCGCCCGCTGGGCCGCGGCCGTGTTGTCGACCCCGGCCTCCCGCATCGCCGGCGGCACCGACGAGATCCAGCGGAACATCATCGGCGAGCGGGTCCTCGGCCTCCCGAAGGAGCCCCAGGTCGACCGCGACCAACCCTTCCGCGAGCTCAAGGTCGGCACCCAGCGGGAACCCGCCTGAGCCGCTTGCGGCTTTTGGGTGGCCAATCTCAC
>JAXDPV010000067.1:0-3256 GCA_034668185.1 Actinomycetota bacterium | reverse complement strand
GAACGATTTGCATCAGCTGATCGACAGTGGTATCCGGAGCGTCGATCAACTTGACGGCGGCGTCGCACACCTCGCCCAGATTGTGCGGCGGGATGCTCGTCGCCATGCCGACGGCGATGCCCTGGCTGCCGTTGACCAGCAGGTTCGGGAAGCGGGCCGGGAGGACGGACGGCTCGTCCTTCTTGTTCGTGTAGGTCGGCGTGAAGTCGACGGTGTCCTCGTCGATACCGGCCAGCATGTGGTTGGCCAGCGTCCCCAACCGGCACTCGGTGTAGCGCTCGGCCGCGGCCGAGTAGTCGGGCGACCCGTAGTTGCCGTGGAAGTCGATCAGCGGGTGGCGCAACGAGAACGGCTGGGCCATGCGCACGAGGGCGTCGTAGATCGCCGATTGCCCATGGGGATGGAACTTGCCCATGACGTCGCCGGTGACGCGGGCGCACTTCATCCGGGGCCGGTCGGGCCGGACGCCGAGGTCGTGCATCCCGTAGAGGATCCGGCGCTGCACCGGCTTCAGGCCGTCGCGGGCGTCGGGCAGGGCCCGCTGCATGATGACGGACATGGCGTACTCGAGGAACGAGCGCTCCATCTCGTCCTGCAGCTCGATGGGCTCGACCTCTTGACGCTCGGGCGGCGGCGGGGGGGCGGTGGTGGTGTCGGTCATCAGATATCCAGGAACCGCACGTCTTTGGCGTTGGTGACGATGAACTGCTTGCGCAGGGCGACGTCCTCACCCATGAGGATCGAGCACACCTCGTCGGCCAGGGCGGCCTGCTCGATCGTCACCTGGAGGAGCGTGCGCCTGGACGCATCCATCGTCGTCTGGCCGAGCTCCTCCCAGTCCATCTCGCCGAGGCCCTTGAGCCGGCCGAACTCGTTCTTGTGGTTCGGGTGCTCGGCCAGGAACTGCTCCTTGGCCATGTCGTCCTTGAGGTACACGGTCTCCTTGCCGACCACCGTCGAGTAGAGCGGCGGCTGGGCGACGTACACGTGGCCGCCCTCGACCAGCGCCCGCATCTGGCGGAAGAAGAACGTGAGCAGCAGCGTGCGGATGTGGCTGCCGTCGACGTCGGCGTCGGCCAGGATGATCACCTTGCCGTAACGGATGCGGGCGACGTCGAACTCCTCGGCCAAGGCGGCGCCGATGGCCGAGATCATCGCCTGGACCTCGGCGTTCTTGAGCATCTTGTCGATGCGGGCCCGCTCGACGTTCAAGAACTTGCCCCGGATCGGCAGGATGGCCTGGTTCTCGGGGTTGCGGGCCCGGATGGCCGAGCCACCGGCGGAGTCGCCCTCGACGATGAACAGCTCGGCCTCTTCGGCGTTCTTGGTGCGGCAATCGGTGAGCTTGCCCGGCAGCCCCGCGCCCTCGAGCGCCGACTTGCGCCGGGTGGCGTCGCGCGCCGACTTGGCCGCCACCCGCGCCCGCTGGGCCTCGATCGCCTTCTTCACGATCTTGTTGGCCTCGGTCGGCTGCTCTTCGAACCACTCGCCCAGCTTTTCGTTGGTGGCCCGCTCGACGATCGAGCGCACGCCGATCGTGCCCAGCTTCGACTTCGTCTGGCCTTCGAACTGCGGGTCCTGGATCTTGACGGCGATGATGGCGGTCAGGCCCTCGCGGATGTCTTCGCCGGCGAGGTTCTCGTCCTTCTCCTTCAACAGGTTCTTGGCCCGGGCGTAGCGGTTGACCACGTTGGTGAGCGACTTGCGGAAGCCCTCCTCGTGGGTGCCGCCCTCCATGGTCTCGATGCCGTTGACGTAGGAGTGGATGCCCTCGTAGTACGCGGTGTTCCACTGGAAGGCGATCTCGATCTCGGACTTCTCCTCGATCACCTCGTAGTGGCCGACCTTGGTGAAGAGCGGCTCCTTCGAGGCGTTGAGGTGGCGCACGAAGTCGGCGATGCCGCCGGCGTACTTGAACGTCACCTCGCGGTGCTCCTCGGAGGCGTCGGCCCGCTCGTCCTTGAAGCGGATCTCCAGGCCCTTGTTCAGGAAGGCGTAGGTCTGCAGGCGCTCGACCACCGTCTGGGCCCGGAAGTCGGTGCCCTCGGCCTGGAAGATGTCCGGGTCGGGCCAGAACACCACCGTCGTGCCCGTGCGGCCCCGGGGCGCGGGCCCGACGACCTCGAGCTTCGACACCGGCTTGCCGCCGTCGACGAACTCGATGCGGTGGCGGTTGCCGTGCTGGTCGACCTCGACCACCAGCCGCTTGGACACGGCGTTGACCACGCTGACGCCCACGCCGTGCAGGCCACCGGACACCTTGTAGCCGCTGCCGCCGAACTTGCCGCCGGCGTGGAGGATCGTGAGCGCGACCTCGACCCCCGACTTCTTCTGCTGGGGGTGGATGTCGGTGGGGATGCCGCGGCCGTTGTCCGCGACCCGGCAACCGCCGTCGGCCAAGAGGGTGACGTCGATGCGGTCGCAGTGGCCGGCCATGGCCTCGTCGACGGCGTTGTCGACCACCTCGCGGATGAGGTGGTGGAGGCCGGTGAGGCCGGTCGACCCGATGTACATGCCGGGCCGCTTGCGTACGGCTTCGAGGCCCTCGAGGACCTGGATGTCCTTGGCGTCGTAGGACCCGCCGGTGGCCTTCTTCGAGGGCTTGTTGGGCGGGACTTCGGGGGGTTCAGGCACGGCGTGTTGCGCCATGGGCGCGACCTCGGTCTTCCATCGGTGGCGAAGGGCAGTTCAGGCGGCGAAAGTGCAGGTCAGCGGCCCGAATTGCGATGGTGTGATCTTATCAGACCCCTGTGACAACAACGGTGGTTCGCGGGCCCTCAGGAGGGCGATTTCCGGGACCTCGGAGCGCCCTCGACCCGCAGCTCGATCCGGCCCACGACACCGGGCCCGGCGACGTCGGCCAGACGGGCCAGCAGGTCGTTGGTGAGGTAGCGCAACTGGGTCGCCCAGCCGGGCTCGTCGACGGCCACGACAAGCACGCCGTCGGTCAACGACAACGGCCGTGCGTGGGCCGCGACGGTGGCGCCGACCGCGTCCTCCCACTGCGAGAACACCGCCCCCAGCGACGACGCCGTCGGCGCGCCGAGCCGGCGCGCCAAACCCTCGAGGCCGTCCTTCACCGGGCGGGGTCCGCGCCTTTCGTCGTCGTCGCGGCTCACGCGGCCGACACCTTCCCGCCCGCGACCCGCACCGTCAACGCCGGCCGCGCCGTCGCCGGCACCGAGCCCGCGGTCGTCAGCAACGATTGCCCCGGCGGCAGGTGGGCGAGCAGGGCCTCGGAGCGTTCGGGGTCGAG
>JAXDPV010000066.1:0-19374 GCA_034668185.1 Actinomycetota bacterium | reverse complement strand
GGGTGCGCCCCGCACCACCCGCACCACGTCGGGCCGGCCCGCCTGCAACGCAGGGACGAGCGCCGAGCCGATCAGCCCCGACGAACCGGTGACGAGGACGCGCACGAGCGCACCCTAGGCGCCACCGGCGTTAGTTGACCTTTTGCGAGTCGATGGCGTGGATGCGGCGGGCCAAACCGGTCAAGAGCTTGTGGGCCATGGCCGGCACCAGGTCGAGAGCGGCACTGAACTCCCGCTGGCCGAGGACGACGGCGTCGACGTCGGTGACCGCGGTGACGGTGGCGTTGCGGGGCGCCCGGTCGAGCAGCGAGAGCTCGCCGAAGAAGTCGCCGGGCCCGAGCACGGTGATCTCTCGGCGCCCCCGCTTGACCGAGGCCTTGCCGTCGAGGATCACGTAGAACTCGTAACCGATCTTGCCCTCCTCGGTCATCACCGTTCCCGCCGGCAACGACACCCGATCGGAGTGCTTGGCCAACAGGGCCAGGTCCTTCTTCGAACAGGCGCTGAACAGCGGCACCTTCGTGAGGTACTGGAGCAGGTCTTCCCGCCGGGCCATGTCGTTCCTCCCCAGGGTTGTCGACGGGCGAGAGACTAACCCGCCGGTCGTCAGCAGGCCACGCCCTCCGAGGGCCGGTAGGTGGCGAACACCTTGTCGACCTCCTGGTGGCCGTCGGCCAGCCAGGTGCGGGTGCGCTCGGTCGTGACCCGGGTGCAGTTGCCTCGCGGCGCCTCGGACTGGCCCGTCTGCTGGGAGTCCATCGTCTTGGTCGAGTACAGGGTGACGGTGATGGTGGTGTCGGTGTACGTCGGCCAGACGAGCACGCCGTTGGGCGTCTTGTTCTCGATCTCGAGGTCGGGGTGGGGGAAGCCCATGGTCGCTTCCCGGCCGTAGGGGTAGCGCCCGATCTTCAAGCTGTGGCTCTGGTACTCGCCGAAGTCGAGGCCGGCGAAGAAGGCGGCGTTGAACATCGTGGTGGCGAACTGGGAGATGCCGCCCCCGACGTCCTCGGCGTGGAGGCCGTTCTCGATCACCGGCGCCAGCACGAAGCCCTTCTCGACGGTGCGCTTGCCGACGGTGCCGTTCACCGAGAAGGTCTCGCCCGGCAGGATCACCGAACCCCTGACGATGTCGGCGATGCGGTGGATGTTCTGGACCCGGGGCTCGCCGGCGGCGTGCTTGGTGGTGAACGCGCCGACGGGCTCGGCGATGTTGAGCTTGGCCGCGAGGTCGGCGGTGATGCGGGGCGGGCGTTCGGTGAGGGGCAGGTCGACGGGCGACGACGCCTTCCCGCCGAGCAGCGCCTCTTCCACCCGCTTGGCCGCGTCCTCGGCGCAGCACTTGGTTCCCGACTTGCCGACGGCGTACTCCACCGCGCCGCCGTTGACGCTGAACTTGGTCTCCTCGGCCGGGTCGCCGGCGGAGCCGAGCAGCTTGGCCAGGTCGGCGAGGGCCCGCTTGCCGTCGACCACCGGGCGCAGGCCGTGGTCGCCGGCCTCGCTGGTGATCCACGAACGCAGGGTGGCCACCGGCACCGTCGCCTTCACCCCACCGGCGGTGACGGCCAACGGCGACGACAGCTCGATCTGCAGTTGGCCGGCGAGGCGCTCGGCGTCGGCGGTGGGGTAGCGCGGGGGTACGTCGCCCCGATCGACCCGGACGGTGATGGTGTGGCCGTCGGTGGCCGCCTTCGGCAGCGCGTCGACGACCTCGGCCGGGTCGATGCCGTTGCCCGGCTTGCCGGCGACGGCGACGAAACCGTCCTTGCCCTTGTAGGTGACCGTCGGCTCGATCGGCGGTTGGCGCGGCCCGGGGTCGCGCGCCGCCACCGTCGCCCAGACGGCGTTGCTGTCGACGACCACCCGCACCGGCGCCCGCCGTTCCCAGCGGAACGACTTGATCCAGTCGACGACCCGGGTGACGACCGTGCCCTCGCGCCCGACCCGCATGGCCGCCTTGGTCGTGGCCCCGGCGTCGACCCCGAGGCCGAGGGCCTTGGCCTCGGTGCTGAAGCCGCCGCCGGGTGCCGAGACCCGTACCGACTCGTTGGGGAGGTCGCCGGCGACGTCGGCGACCAGCCGGGCCAGCGCCGGCTTGCCCAGGTGGCCGATGGGCCGGCCGGCGAGCGTGACCCGGCGCACGACTTCGCCGTCGTGGGTCTTGAGGTCGACGGCCCAGGCGACGACCACCAGCGCGACGAGCCCGGCGGGCACGCCGAGCGCGACGAGGAAGGGACGGAGCGCTCGGCGCACCCGCCGAAGATGGCACAGCCGGGGCTGGTAGTTGGTGTCATACCTCTGTGCTAAGCCCCGAGACCGGGGGCCTCGACGCCGGTAGGCTCCGCGGCCATATGCGAACCCGTTTGACCGATGTCCTCGAAGTCGAGCACCCCGTGATGCTGGCCGGCATGGGGGGCGTGTCGTACTCCCGGTTGGTGGCGGCGGTGTCGGAAGCCGGCGGCTTCGGCTGCCTCGGCGCCTCGACCATGCAGCCCGACGAGATGGTGCAGGAGATCGAGGCGGTGAAGGCGCTGACCTCGAAGCCCTTCGGCGTCGACCTCCTGACCGCGGCGGCGAGGGACATGGCCGCCCAGGTGCAGCAGATCATCGACCACGGCGGCCGCGTCTTCGTGGCCGGGCTCGGCGTGCCCCGCGACGTGATCGAGCTGTGCCACGCCAACAACGTCCTCGTCGTCAACATGTGCGGCAAGGTGCGCCACGCCGTCAACGCCGTCGAGGCCGGGTGCGACATCGTCGTGGCCCAGGGCACCGAGGCCGGCGGCCACACCGGCCAGGTGGCGACGCTGCCGCTCGTGCCCCAGATCGTCGACGCCGTCGGCGATCGGGTGCCTGTGGTCGCGGCCGGTGGCATCTTCGACGGCCGGGGCCTGGCCGCGGCGCTGGCCCTCGGCGCCGACGGCGTGTGGGTCGGTACCCGTTTCATCGCCACGCCCGAGGCCAGGGCCGTGCCCGGCTACAAGGAGGCGCTGCTCGCCCTGCCCGAGGACGGCACCGTGGTGTCGAGGGCGTATACCGGCAAGACGTGCCGGGTCGTGCGCAACTCCTACACCCAGTACTTCGAGGAGCACGCCGACGAGCTGCAGTCCTTCCCGATGCAGGCGGGGCGGGCCATTCGTGACGGCGTGTTCCATTTGGGCGCCGACGAGAACGCGACCGTCGACGCCGAGCGCGAGTTCTTCCCCGCGGGCCAGGGCGCCGGTGCCATCCACGAACTCGTCCCCGCCGGCGACCTCGTCCACCAGTTCGTGGCCGACGCCGAGCGGGTGCTGGCCAAGCTCGCCTGACCCGTTTTGGGTCCCAGAGCTCACGCCAGGGCGTGAGCTACGGGACCCAAAAGCGGAGGAGTTTGGGCTTCAGGGGGCGGTGGGCGGGCCGTAGGGCTCGCCGGCCTCGACATAGCAGTCGGCGTGGTAGTGCTCGACCCGCTTCCAGGTGCCGGCGTCGTACACGTTGGCGATGACCTGCTTCAACTGGGCCCTGGCCACGAACTTCACCTGGGCGCCGCAGTGCGCACACATCGCCGAGTTCCCGGCCTCGACGGTACGGATCACCGCTCGGCTCATTGTCATCGTCGTCGCCTTTGCCACGTAGAGATGATCGGCACCCCCGGCCCGAAATGAAGCCATCCGGTCATTCCGGCGGTCATCGGCAATTGACGGGCTGCGATGAACGGTGTGAAAGTCAACCCGGGCGCCGGGTGCGTCGGGTGCGTCCGCCGTGCATCCGACCCCGGCGCCTTCATTGGGCCCGCCCCAGCCTGACGGCACGGCGCACCAGCTCACGCACCTCGGCCTCCTCGGCGCCGCCGGCGACCAGCGCCTCGATCGCGGCCTCCACCTCGGCGGCCGATTCCTCCGCCGGCGGGGCCGACGCCGTCACCGCGGTGGCCACGATCAGGCAGAGGATGGCGACCGCGGTCACCAGCCCGGCCGTCATGGCCGCCCCGTTGTTGTCGGCGATCGAGCCCGCGATCATCCCGCCGATGCCGGCCACGCAGACGGCGACCACGATGCGGCGGACGGCTCGCGGCGACATCAGCGCCGCACGAGCGGCTTGTACTTGATCCGGTGGGGCTGGTCGGCCTCGGCCCCGAGGCGCTTCTTGCGGCCGACCTCGTAGTCGCTGAAGTTGCCCTCGTACCAGAACACCTGCGAGTCGCCCTCGAAGGCGAGCACGTGGGTGGCGATGCGGTCGAGGAACCAGCGGTCGTGGCTGATGACCACGGCGCAGCCGGCGAACCCGAGGAGGGCGTCCTCCAACGCCCGCAAGGTGTCGACGTCGAGGTCGTTGGTGGGCTCGTCGAGCAGGAGGACGTTGCCGCCGGCCACCAACGTCTTGGCCAGGTGGAGGCGGTTGCGCTCGCCGCCCGAGAGGTCGCCGACCTTCTTCTGCTGGTCGGTCCCCTTGAAGTTGAAGCTCGAGACGTAGGCCCGGCCGTGGATCTCGCGCCCGCCGACGACGAGGTTGTCGATGCCGCCGGTGATCTCCTCGTAGACGGTGTTGCCGGCGGCGAGGGAGTCGCGGCTCTGGTCGACGTAGGCCAGCTTCACGGTGGAGCCGACCTTCATGACGCCCTCGTCGGGAGTCTCGGTGCCGATGATCATCCGGAACAGCGTGGTCTTGCCGGCGCCGTTCGGGCCGACGACCCCGACGATGCCGCCGGGCGGCAGGTTGAACGTGAGGCCGTCGATCAGCAGGCGGTCGGCGAAGCCCTTGGTGACGCCCTCGGCCTCGATGACGACGTCGCCGAGCCGGGGCCCGGGCGGGATGAAGATCTCGAGCTTGTCGGCCCGGTCGCGGTCGCCCTGCGACTGGGCCAGCAGCTCCTCGTAGCTCGTGAGCCGGGCCTTCCCCTTCGACTGGCGGGCCTTGGGCGACATGCGGATCCACTCGAGCTCGCGGGCCAGCGTCTCCTCCCGCTTGGCGTCCTTGCGCTCCTTCTGCTGGAGGCGGAGCTGCTTCTGCTCGAGCCAGCCGGTGTAGTTGCCCTTGTAGGGGAAGCCGCTGCCGTTGTCGAGCTCGAGGATCCATTCGGCCACGTTGTCGAGGAAGTAGCGGTCGTGGGTGATGGCCACGACGGTGCCGGAGTAGTCCTGCAGGAAGCGCTCCAGCCACGCCACCGACTCGGCGTCGAGGTGGTTGGTGGGCTCGTCGAGGAGGAGGAGGTCGGGGTGCTGCAAGAGCAGCTTGCACAGCGCGACCCGGCGGCGCTCGCCGCCCGAGAGGGTCGTGACCTCGGCGTCGCCGGGCGGGAGGCGGAGGGCGTCCATGGCGATCTCGAGGGTGCGGTCGAGGTCCCATGCGCCGGTGGCGTGGAGGCGGTCTTCGAGCTCGGCCTGGCGGGTGCCGAGCTTCTCGTAGTCGGCGTCGGGGTCGGCCCAGTGCGCCATGAGCTCGTCGTAGGCGGCGAGGAGCGACTTGGCCTCGGCCACGCCCTCCTCCACGTTGCCGAGCACGGTCTTGGCCTCGTCGAGCTTCGGCTCCTGGGCGAGGTAGCCGACGGTGAAGCCCGGCGTGAGCCTGGCCTCGCCGGTGAAGCCGTCGTCCTCGCCGGCCATGATGCGCAAGAGGGACGACTTTCCCGACCCGTTCGCACCGATCACCCCGATCTTGGCGCCCGGGAACATCGAGATGTTGATGCCCTTCAGCACCTCCCGGTCGGGCGGGTAGAACCGCCGCAGATCGCGCATGGTGTAGATGAATTGGGCAGTCACGGTTCCTGACGCTAACGGCTTAGGCTGAGGTGCGATGCCGGAAGAACCGCCCTCTACCTTCGGACCCAACGCCTGGCTGGTCGACGAGATGTACGACCAATACAAGGTCGACCCCGCCTCGGTAAGCGAAAGCTGGCAGGAGTTCTTCGCGGACTACAAGCCCGGGGGTGCGGCCACCAACGGCCAGGCGGTGGCGGCGGCTCCGGCGGTGGCGACGCCGGCACCGGCGCCCGAGCCCAAGCCGGTCGCCGAGAAGCCGGCGCCTGCGCCCGCGCCCGGCAGCACCGCCGAGCCGCTGCGGGGCGCGGCGGCTGCGGTGGTCAAGAACATGACGGCGTCGCTCACGGTGCCGACGGCGACGAGCGTGCGGCCGGTGCCGGCCAAGCTGCTCGAGGTCAACCGCAAGATCGCCAACAACCACCTGCAACGCAGCCGGGGCGGCAAGCTCAGCTTCACCCACCTCATCGGTTACGCCGTGGTCCAGGCGCTCAAGGACGTGCCCGCGCTCAACAACACCTACGTCGAACAGGACGGCAAGCCGGCCATCGTCCGCAACCCCCACGTCGGCCTGGGCCTGGCCGTCGACGTCCCCAAGAGCGACGGCAGCCGCACGCTGATGGTGCCGGTGATCAAGAACGCCGACACCATGGACTTCCACGAGTTCTGGCAGGCGTACGAGGAACTCATCCGCAAGGTCAAGACCAACAAGATCACGGTCGACGACTTCAGCGGGGCCACCGTCACCTTGACGAACCCGGGCACGATCGGGACGGTCAGCAGCGTGCCCCGGTTGATGCCGGGCCAGGGCGCGATCATCGGCGTCGGCGCCCTCGACTACCCGGCCGAGTACAGCGGCGCCGACCCCGCGACCCTGGCCGAGCTCGGCATCTCCAAGGTGCTGACGATCACCTCGACCTACGACCACCGCATCATCCAGGGAGCGGAGTCGGGCCTCTTCCTCCAGCGGGTGAACAAGCTGCTCACCGGCGAGGACGGGTTCTACGCCCACGTGTTCCGCAGCCTCGACGTGCCCTACGAGGCGGTGGCGTGGCGGCGGGACGTCAACCCCGTCGACAGCGAGCGCAGCCGGCTCGAGAAGCAGGTACACGTCCAGACGCTGATCAACATGTACCGGGTGCGGGGCCACCTCATCGCCGACCTCGACCCGCTGCAGGCCAAGCCCCCGCGGATGCACCCCGAGCTCGACCCCGCCACCTACGGGCTGACCATCTGGGACCTCGACCGCGAGTTCTTCACCGACGGGTTGGCCGGGCTCGACCTCATGCCGCTCGGCGATGCGTTGGGCGTGCTGCGGGACGCGTACTGCCGGACCATCGGCGTCGAGTACATGCACATCCAGGAGCCCGAGCAGAAGCGCTGGATCCAGGAGCAGGTCGAGGGCGTGCCCGGCGTGTTGAGCACCGACGAGCAGCTCCACGTCCTGACCCGGCTGAACGCGGCCGAGGCCTTCGAGCGCTTCCTCAACACCAAGTACATCGGGGCCAAGCGGTTCGGGTTGGAGGGGGCGGAGTCGGCCATCGTGATCGCCGACACCGTGCTCGACGAGGCCGCCAGGGCCGGGCTGACCGAAGCGGTCATGGGCATGTCGCACCGGGGGCGGCTGAACGCGCTGGCCAACATCGTCGGCAAGTCGTACAAGGACATCTTCCGCGACTTCGAGGGCGACCTCGACCCGGCCACGGTGCAGGGCTCGGGCGACGTCAAGTACCACAAGGGTTTCACCGGCAAGTTCGTCGGCCGGTCGGGCGCCGACATCCCGGTGACGCTGGCCGCCAACCCGAGCCACCTGGAGGCCGTCGACCCGGTGGTCGAGGGCTTGACCCGGGCCAAGCAGGACGAGCTCGACCAGGGTTCCGCCTATCCCGTGCTGTCGTTCCTGTTGCACGGCGACGCCGCCTTCGCCGGGCAGGGCGTGGTGGCCGAGACGCTGAACCTGTCGCAACTGCGCGGGTATCGCACCGGCGGCACGATCCATCTCGTGATCAACAACCAGGTCGGGTTCACCACCAACCCCGACGAGGCCCGTTCGTCGGTGTACCCGACCGACGTGGCCAAGATGGTGCAGGCCCCGATCTTCCACGTGAACGGCGACGATCCCGAGGCGTGCGTGCGGGTGGCCCGGCTGGCGTTCGCCTTCCGCCAGGCGTTCCACAAGGACGTCGTCATCGACATGGTCTGCTACCGGCGGATGGGCCACAACGAGGGCGACGACCCCCGGCTGACCCAGCCCAAGATGTACGAGCGCATCGACGAACGGCGCACGGTGCGCAAGCTCTACACCGAGGCGCTGATCAAGCGGGGCGACATCTCCTTGGAGGACGCCGAGAAGGCGATGGAGGACTTCTCGACCCGGCTCTCGGTGGCGTTGGAGGAGACCCGTTCGACGGCGCCGCCCAAGTTCACCTCGGTGCCGCCGCCGCCGGCCGATCGCTTGCTGGCTCCGGTCGAGACCGCGGTTGTCGATCAAGCAGTTCTGGATCGCATCGCTTCCGTCGTGACGTCCGCGCCTTCGGGCTTCTCGCTGAACCCGAAGCTGGAGAAGGTGTTCGACGCCCGCCGGAAGCTGTACGCCGAGGGCCAGGTCGACTGGGCGTTGGGGGAGGCGTTCGCCTACGGCACCTTGTTGTTGGAGGGCCACGACGTCCGGCTGGCCGGGCAGGACTCGGGCCGGGGCACGTTCGGCCACCGCAACGCCGTGCTCGTGGACACGGTTTCGGAGAACGAGGCCGTGCCGTTGAGCCTGCTCGGCGATCGCCAGGCCCGCTTCTTCATCTACGACTCGCTGCTGTCGGAGTACGCCGCCCTCGGTTTCGAGTACGGGTACTCGGTGGCCGCGCCCGACTCGCTGGTGTTGTGGGAGGCGCAGTTCGGCGACTTCGTCAACGGCGCCCAGATCATCCTCGACCAGTTCCTCGCCGCCGCCGAGGACAAGTGGGGGCAGTCGTCGGGCCTGGTGATGCTGTTGCCCCACGGGTACGAGGGCCAGGGCCCCGAGCACTCGTCGGGGCGCATCGAGCGGTTCTTGTCGGCGTGCGCCAACAACAACATGCAAGTGGCCAACGTGACCTCGTCGGCCCAGTTGTTCCATGGGTTGCGCCGGCAGTTGAAGCGGCCGGAGCGCAAGCCGCTGATCGTATTCACGACCAAGTCGGGGTTGCGGGCGGTGTGGTCCCGGTCGCCGGTGTCGGAGTTCACGTCCGGTCGTTTTCACGAGGTGCTCGACGACCCGGCATCGCTCGATCCTGCGTCGATGCGGCGTGTGGTGTTGGCCTCCGGCAAGGTCGCCTTCGACGCCATGAAGGAGCGGGACAAGCGTTCGTTGCCGGCCGCCGTCGTGCGGGTCGAGCAGCTCTACCCCTGGCCCGAGGACCGCATCGCCGAGGTGCTCGCTCGCTACGAGCACGTCGACGAGGTCGTGTGGTTGCAGGAGGAGCCCGAGAACATGGGGGCCTGGACGTTCGTCCACGGGCGGATGCACAAGCTGCTGCGTGAGGACTTCCAACTCCGCCACGTCGCCCGCGTCGCCTCCGGCTCACCCGCGGGCGGCTCCGCCTACCTCCACGAGCTCGAACAAGCCGACCTCATGGCCCGCACCTTCCAAGGCCTCTAACCGCTTTCGCACACTGAGGCCGCCTGGGCGGCCGGTCATTGTGCGAAAGCCGGCCTGCTTTCGGCCAATTGCGCGCCGCATAGCACGCGTTCGTGGCCGAAAGCGGCGGAGGGGACGGGGCGTGAGGACCAGGAAGGTGGAGTCAAGGCCCGCCCAAGGGGCGGTCCCGAAGGGACGCGAAGCGGCCTTGACGCCACCGTGGGCAACCGGCGTCGCCAGCGACCATGACACAACGCCCGCCGAACAGGCGGGCCATGCCAGCCATTCGTTTTCCGTCACGAACCGTCGCTCTACGACAGGTTGTGACGGAAAGCCGGCGTGCTTTCGGCCAAATTCGCGCGGCATAGCACGCGCCCGTGGCCGAAAGCGAGGGCTAGGGGTGGAGGGGGAAGCCGACGATGGCTTCGAGCTCGGCGATGGCGAGGTGGGGGTCCGTGACCTTGATGGTCTGCATACCGAGCTCGCGGGCGGGCTTGAGGTTGACGCCGAGGTCGTCGAGGAAGACGGCCTCCGAAGGCGAGATCGAGAGCTGCTCGCAGGCGATCTCGTAGAAGCGGGGGTCGGGCTTGCGGACGCCGACCTTGCTGGACTCGATGATGCAGTCGAACAGCCCGAGCACCTCGTCACGCCCGTTGGCCCGGGCCCGCTCGGGGAAGTCGTTGAAGCCGATCACGTTGTTGGTGAGGCACGCCGTCTTCAGCCGCTCGCCGCAGCGGCGCAAGGCCTCGACCATCTCCGGCCTGATCTTGCCGGCGAGCAACGGCATCACCTCACGGGCCACCAGCGAGTACCCGGCGGCCGAAGCCTCGGCCTCGAAGAGCGAGCAGAACGAATCGAAGTCGACCTCGCTGCGCTCGTAGCGGGCCCAGGCGTTGGTGTCGGGGTTGGTCGAGTTCAACGTGCGGATGAAGTCACGGGGCAGGTCGGTGCGCGACTCGTAGTCGTTGAACGCCTCGAACGGGCTCGACAGGATCACGCCGCCGAAGTCGAAGAGGGCGGCCTTGATCGAGGTCACGAGAGGAAGTCGGTGGCCAGCGCGGCCCACAGCTCGGTCGACAACCGCAGCGAGTCCTGGTCGACCCGCTCGTCGTCGCCGTGGAACATGGCCCCGAACTCCTCGAAGGTGATGCGGGGGCTGAAGAGACCGAAGCCGTAAGCGGTAGCGCCGGCCCGCCGGAAGAAGCGGGCGTCGGTGGCGCCGACGGTGAGGAACGGGATGTTGGTCGAGCCCGGGGCGACCTTGTCGGTGGCCCGCTGCAGCGCGTCCCACAACGGCGTGTCGATGGCCGACGAGGTCGACGGGTCGTCGTTGGCCCGGATCAGCTCGACCGACGGCGCCAGGTCGGGACCGATGATCGAGTCGAGCAGGGCCCGCACCTCCGAAGCCGTCTGGCCCGGCAGCGTGCGGATGTCGATGTCGAGCTCGACGCGATCGGGGATGACGTTCGTCTTGGTGCCGGCGTGCATCACCGTCGGGGCGAAGGTCGTGTGGGTGCAGGCGTGCGCCTGGCGGGCCAACCCAACGGGCAGGCTGTGGCACAGCTCGGTGAAGTGCTCGGCGTCGAGCAGCGCGGCCGAGAGCTCGGGCCCCCAGTCGACGCCCTCCACGAACCGCCGCCAGATGTCGTGGATCTGGGTCTCGGGCACGAACGCATCGATACGCCGCACGACCTCGGCCGCCTTCACCAGCGCGTTGTCGGTGCGGAACGGCGTCGACGCGTGCCCGGGCGTGCCGCTGATCCGCAGCGTGGACCAGAAGCTGCCCTTCTCACCGACGATCACCGGCCGCTTGGTGCCGCTCGGCGACTCCATCGGGAACCCGCCCGACTCGGTGACGACGTAGTCGGCCCGCACGGCGTCGCCCTCGGACTCGGTCAGGTACTTGGCCCCGTAGGTGCCGAGGGCCTCCTCGTCGGAGACGGCGAGGTAGATGAGCGTGCCCTCGGGCCGGAACCCGTCGCGGGCGAGCTGCTTGGTGGCCACCGCCATCGAGGCCGTGAGGTTGAGCATGTCGACCGCGCCCCGGCCCCAGACCTCGCCGTCGATGAGCTCGCCGCCGTAGGGATCGTGGCGCCAGCCGTCGGGGTTGGCCGGCACCACGTCGGTGTGGCCCATGAGGAGCAGGGTGGGCGCGGCGGGGTCGCGGCCCTCGATCCTGGCGACCAGCGACGGCCGCTCGGGAAGGGCGGCGAAGGTCTGCAGGTCGAGCCCCGACCCCTCCAGATAGGCCCGCAGCACATCGACGCTCCGGCCCTCGAACCCGGACTCGGGCGTGCCGTCGTTGACGCAGGCGTTGCGTATCAGGTGCTGGAGGAGGTCGGTGACCTCGGCCGTAGGGTCATCGGGCACCACGGCATCGTATGGTTGACTGATCGGCGATGTCACCCCAACGGGTCGTCGTCGACGGCTCCAACATCGCGACCGAGGGTCGCTCGCTCCCAAGCCTCGTCCAACTGGACGAGGCTGTCCGTGCGTACCGGGAGGAGCACCCCGACGCCGAGATCATCGTCGTCGTGGATGCCACCTTCGCCCATCGCATCCCCGAGGACGAGCGGGACATGTTCGAGGCCGCCGCCGCCCACAACGAGCTGGTCTACCCGCCGGCCGGGGCCATCGGGCGGGGCGACGCCTTCCTCCTGCGCATCGCCGACAAGACCGACGCCATCGTGTTGTCGAACGACTCCTTCCAGGAGTTCCACGGCGAGTTCGAATGGCTGTTCACCAAGGGCCGGCTCGTCGGGGGCACGCCCGTGCCCGGCGTGGGCTGGATCTTCGTGCCCCGCACGCCGGTGCGCGGGCCCAAGAGCCGGGAGGCGGTGAAGGAGGCCAAGCGGGGCAAGGCCCGCATCGGGTCGAAGGAGGCGTCGGTGCCGATGCCCACGCCCAAGGTCCCGCCCCCCCGCACCAAGGCCAAGGAGGCGACCAAGGCCGAGGGCACCAAGGCGGCCAAGGGCAAGCTCAAGGAGGCCATCGAGGTCGCCACCGAGGAGGTCGTCTCGGGCGAGCCGGCGTCGAAGTCGGGGAAGAAGCGCCGGCGCAACAAGCGCAAGGAGGGCGCCGCCGCCGTGGCCGCGCTGCCCACCGTCAACGATCCGCTGACGTTCATCCAGTTCATCGCCGACTACCGGCCGGGCGCCACCGTCGAGGGCGAGGTCGAGAGCTTCGCCAGCCACGGGGCTTTCGTGCTGGTCGGCGAGGCCCGCTGCTACATCCCGCTGAGCGCCATGGGCGACCCGCCGCCCCGCTCGGCCCGTGAGGTGCTCACCAGGGGCGACACCCGGCCGTTCGTCGTGCAGGCGCTCGACGCGCCCCGCCGGGGCATCGAGCTCGCCCTCCCCGGCCTGGCCCGGGTCGCCGGCCAGCCGACCGAGGAGACCGTCGAGGCCGAGATCGAGGAGCTCCCGGTCAAGAAGGCCCCGGCCAAGCGCACCCGCAAGAAGGCGGCGCCCACCCCGGCGGCCGACCCGATCCCCATCGTCCCCGAGGCCCCGAGGGTGCTGACGCTCAAGACCCCGGCGGCCAAGAAGAAGAAGGCGGCGGCGCCGAAGAAGGCAGCGGCCACCCCCAAGAAGACGGTGGCGCCGAAGAAGGCGGTCGCAAAGAAGGCCGCGTCCAAGAAGACGCCGGCGCCGAAGAAGACGGCGACCAAGAAGGCCGCGGCCGCACCGAAGAAGACGCCCGCGGCCAAGAAGTCGGCCGCGCCGAAGAAGGTTGCTGCCAAGAAGACGCCGGCCAAGAAGAAGGCGGCGGCCAAGAAGCGTTAGCCCTCCGGCGTTTGGGAAGCCTCAGTGCGCAATGGCGTACTGGCGCTTCCCAAACGGGTGACCATGCGGCGGTAGTAGTCGTCGGGTTGGACGCCGGGGATCAGCAACCGGCCGTCGAGGAGCCAGGCGGGGGTACCGGCGACGCCGTGGTCGACGGCGCGCTCGCGGGACGAAGCCAGGGCCGCGTCCATCGCTCCAGAGGAAACCGCGGCCCGGCAGGCCTCGGCGTCGGCGCCGGCCGAGGCCACGAGGTGGTCGACCACCGCAGGATCGCCGAGGTCGAGGCCGTCGACGAACATGGCGTCGAACAGCGAGCGGTGCAGCCGCTGGTGGACCGAGCGGGACGAGTTGCGGCGCACCCACTCCGACGCCGCCAGTACCGCCCGGGTGTTGGGGATGCGGCCCGGCCGCACCGGCGGGGCAAGACCGGCGGCCTCGCAGTCGGCGGCGATGCGGCCGTAGAGGCGGCGCCCCCGATCCTGGGCAATCGACCAACCCGCGGCCGGGATCTCCGGGTGCAACTCGTACGGGAGCGGGGTCACGGCCACGCCGAGCGACTCGAGCAACGAGGAGCGGGAGAGCCCGAGGTAGCACCACGGGCACAGGTAATCGCTCCATACCTCGGCGTCCACGGGCTGAGCCTAGGTTGAGGGTCGCAATGCGGATCGCCACCTGGAACGTCAACTCGCTCAAGGCCCGCCTGGAGAAGTTGGAGGCGTGGCTGGCCTACGCGCAGCCCGACGTGATGTGCCTGCAGGAGACGAAGATGGCCGACGCCGCCTTCCCAGCCATGGCCTTCGCCGCCCTCGGCTACGAGGCCGCCCACCACGGCGAGGGCCGGTGGAACGGCGTGGCCATCGTCAGCCGGGTCGGCCTCGACCACGTGGTCGCCGGCTTCTCCCACGCCGACGAAGGGGCCGAGGTCGAGAGCCGGTTGCTGACGGCGACGTGCGGCGGCGTGCGGGTGTCGTCGGTGTACGTGCCCAACGGCCGGGCCGTCGGGACCGAGCACTACCAGGCCAAGCTGGCGTGGCTCGGCGACCTGCAACGCCACCTGGTCGAGGGCGTCGACCTCGACCGCGACCCGGTGGTGGTGTGCGGCGACTTCAACGTCGCCCCCGACGACCGTGACGTGTGGGACCCGCGCAAGGCCCACGGCGGCACCCACGTCAGCGAGCCCGAGCGGGCCGCCATCCGCTCGCTCCACGACCTCGGCCTGGTCGACGCCTTCCGCCTGCAGCACGAGGGCGGCCGGTTGTTCAGTTGGTGGGACTACCGGGCCGGCGACTTCCACAACCACCGGGGGATGCGCATCGACCTGGTGCTGGTGAGCCGGCCGCTGGCGCCCAAGGTGACCTTCGCCCTCATCGATCGCCAGGCCCGCAAGGGCAAGCTGCCCTCCGACCACGCACCCCTCGTGGTCGACGTCGACTTCCCGCTGGAGGACCCATGACCGACTTCGCAGGATTCGCGGCCCGCATGGAGGAGATGCGCGCCGCCGAGGTGTCGCCCCAGCGGGCCGAGATGCGCCGGCTGGCCGACGCCATGCGCTTGGTGATCGACCGCTTGGTCGCCAGCAAGGCGCCGGCCGAGGAGGTGGCCAAGGCCGCGGCCATGTTGGAGGAGGTGGCGGCCTCGCTCGGCGGCTACCCCCGCGGCCACTCGTTCGAAGGCTTCGCCGAATCGGCCAACTCCGGCGACCCGCACGCCTTCTTCGACCACAGCCCGATCATCGGCCGGGCCAACCCGCTGGCCCCGCCGCTGGAGCTGCGGGTCGAAGACGGCAAGGTCGTGGGGCGGGCGGTGTTCGGCTCGGCCTACGAGGGGCCGCCCGGCGCGGTACACGGCGGGTTCGTGGCCGCCGCCTTCGACGAGGTGCTCGGCATGGCCCAGTCGCTCGGCGGGAAGCCGGGCATGACGGGCACGCTCACCATTGTCTACCGCCGGCCGACGCCGTTGCGCACCGAGCTGCAGTTCGAGGGCGAGCTGCTGCGGACCGAGGGCCGCAAGATCTTCACCGCCGGCCGGCTGTTCGCTCAGGGCGAGCTGCGGGCCGAGGCCGAGGGCATCTTCATCTCCGTCGACTTCGCCAAGATCGCCGAGCTCATGGCCAAGACGACCAGCGCGACCAACGACCAGGACCAGTAGTCGAGGCCGAGGGTGAGCCACGTGCCCGTGTGCAGTGTCGCCGCCGCGATCGCATACGGCAGCCGGGCCTTGCGCACGAAGACCACGACCGGGAAGGTGAGCTCGAGGCCGAGGAGCATGGCCGCGGTGACGTGCGCCGCCCACGGCGTGTCGGCGATCGCGGTGGCGACGGCGGCGGTCGGGGCCCGGCCGCTGGCGGCGGCGTCGTAGAGGATCCAGCGCATGTTGTCGCTCGTGACCCACGCCAGGCCGGAGTGGACGAGCTTCTGGTAGCCGCAGAGGAAGTAGATCGCGGCCAGGGCCACGACCGCGACCTCGATCGGCCAGGTGGCGTCGTCGTCGTCCTTGCGATGCAGGACGAGCGGCACCGCGGCGAGCAGCAGGGTGACGTCGTTGTGCAGGATCTTGCCGGTGCTCGTCTTGAGGCCGGCGAGGAAGAGGAACGCGAGCCACGCGATCACGAAGCCGTTGGCCGCGCCCTTTCTCCGGCTGATGGCGACGACCGCGCCCGCGACCCCGACGACCTGCACGGCCACGATCACCGCCGCCGGCGGCATCCCCGGGAGCCAGCGAAGGAACCACGGCGGCGCCAGCAGTGCGCGGGGCGTGCCCGCCAGTTGGGCGAACGGCCACAGCACGATGCGCAGCAGGACGATCGCCGCCATCGCCGCCCGGAACCACGCCACCTTCGTCTTCATCGCGCCGGCTCCTGGCACGCGAACACCAGCACCCGTTCTCGCTCCACGAACGGCTTGCCCGGGCCCGCGGATGTGGCCACCACCCGGTACACCCCCAACCCGCCGGTTTTGACAGCCGGATCCCGCCAAATCTGGCGGGATCCGGCTGTCAAAACGGAAGACCAGGCTTGGCAGGCCGCTTCCCTTCGCGAGGCCGAGCCCCTCGCGAGGGTAGGAAGCACGTGGGCGCCTTGGCGGTAGCCGCGGGGGAGGGTCGAGAAGTCGACGGGGTGGCCGTCGGCGGTCAGCTCCCAGCGGACTTGTTTGTCGGTGCGGAGTTGGCTGAAGAGCTTGAACCCGCTGAAGGGCCAGAGCTCGAGGCCGAGGAGGCCGCAGGTGACGAGGACGACGAGGAAGGCGCCGACGGCGGCGCGGGCGGGACGAGAAGCGGGGATCAGCGGGCGGCGAAGAGGAGCGGGGCCTGGCCCTGCTCGCCGCGCCAGTGCAGCCACTCCTCGTCGAGCGGCAGGGGGAGGGCGGCCGCGCCGCTGCCGATCATCGGGCGGGGCTTGCGGGGCTGGCGGGCGCCGCTGCTGCCGCCCCGGCCCCGGTACACGATGAGCCCGCCGAGGGGATCGGGCACGGCGTCGAGGGCGGCCCGGATGGCGATGCTGTCGCGGTAGCGCTGCCATGCGTCCTCGTCGGCGAAGGCGACCTCGAAGATCACGCCCCACTGCGTGGAGTGCGAGTTCCAGTCGACCGCGCCCGAGAAGAGTGCGTTCTCGACCAGCCGATCGCCCCATGCATCGAACCACTGCGACGCGCTGAACGTCCCGTCGAACACTTCGATGGACATCCAGTAGGGCGAAGGCACCGCAACAGGGTACGACATCGGGCCCCCTGGCTCAATGTGGAGGCTCGGGCGGCACCGAGTCGGGGCGGGGGCCGACGGTGACCTCGATGCGGACGACGTCCTTCACGTTCCAGCACAGCGTGCGCCCGCCGGGGATGATCAGGCGCCCGTCGGTGAGCTCGCCCCGGCACAGGTCGACCAGCGGGATGCTGGCCCGGTAGGCGTCGCCGCCGGCGTGGACGGTGGCGTGGTCGGCCTCGGGCCTGGGCCTGGCCTGCTCGATGAGGTCGGCCAGGGGCGAGGCCGTGCGAGGCGCGCTGGTGGTGGGCGCGTCGACGGCGCCGTCGATGGTGAGCACCGTCGATCCTGCCGCTAGGCCAGGTGGACGCGGAGCTTGGCCAGGCCGGAGCCGAGGGCCAGCCGGAGGTCGGCCCGGGGCAGGCCGAGGTCGGCGTGGAGCTGCTTCATCGTGCGCACCTCGTGGCCCCGGAGCCCGAAGCGGGCGGCCACGACCTCTCGCTCGATGGGGTTCAGCGTGTCCATGAGGTGGGAGTCGTTGGTGATCGAGAGGAGCTCGTCGTCGTAGCCGCTCTCGACGTCGACGAAGTCCCCGAGGGCGTCGGGGTAGGGCCACCCGTCTTCTACTGCCCACAAGGTCATGTCTTCGTTCTCGCGCCGCGCCGGGGGGGCGTCAAGGGCCGGTCGTGAGGAAGTCGCGCATGGCTCCGGCTTCGGCGTCGGCGTGTTCCCTCAGGCCGGACACGATGGCGTGCTCGACCTTGCCGCCGAGCAGCGGGACCGACACCTTGAGCTCGGCCTCGGTAATCCTGCGGGTGCCGGCCCCGCCGTCCGGTTCGAGGAGGAACGTGCCCGACGCTCGCAGCAACTGGCGGTAGTGGTCGGGGACGATGTGCCACGTGGTGGTGTGGGTGGCGCGGTCGTGGCTCGACTCCTCGACCCACGTCAGCCGGGCCGGGTCGACGACCTTGCGGACGGCGGCGTTGACCTCGCCGGTGAAGCGGTACTGCACCGCCTGGCGCACGATGTCACCGTCCTCCTCCCGGCGCAGCAACGTCGGCCGGCCGAGCTTGGGCAGCGTGCTCAGCTTCTCGAGGAACGCGAGATCGGTGTAGGCCGCTTCGACGGCGTCGAGGGGCGCGTCGAAGTGCTGCTCGATGGTGAAGCGCATCTCGCTGCCGGACGCTAGGCGGTGGCGCTGCGGCGGTGCTCGGCCACGACCTCGAGGAGGGCGTCGCCGTAGCGCTCGGCCTTGACCGGACCGAGGCCGGGCACGGTGAGGAGGGCGTCCTTGGTCGTGGGCCTGAGCTCGGCCACCGCCGCCAGGGTCGTGTCGTGGAAGATGACGTAGGCCGGCACGTTGGCCGCTTTGGCCGCTCGGGCCCGCCAGAGCTTGAGGGCGGCGAGGACGTCGGGGTCGGGGTTGGCCCCGAGGGCGCCGCTGGCCAGGCCCGCCTTCTTGCCCCGCTTGTCGCCGTTGCGGCCCCGGCCCCCGTCGACCGACCGCAGCCGGGTCCGCTCGTTGGCCAGGTACGCACGCCAGTCGGCCTCGGGACCGCCGGACTCCAGGGCCCGGACGGCGGCCTCGACGGTCGCCATCCACGGTGACGGCGAGCGGGCCACCGACCGCTCACCGAAGGTTCTTCGCTCGGCCCACGTGCAGCACACCGCTTCGTGGGCCCGGGTGAGGGCGACGTAGAGGAGCCGGCGTTCCTCGGCCTCGGCCTCGTCGGTGTCGGCCCGGCCGATGGGCACGAGCCCCTTCTCCATGCCGGCCACGAACACCACCGGCCATTCGAGGCCCTTGGCCCGGTGGAAGGTGACGATCTCGACGGCGTCGCCATCGGTCTCGGGCTCGTCGTTGCCTTTCACGGTGGCGTTGAGCCAGGCATTGAAGCCGGGGAGCGAGGCCGACGTATCGAGGGTGGCGTACTCCCTCGCCAGGCGGACGAGGCCTTCGATGGTGAGCTTGCGCTCGTCGGTGCCGCCCTCGGCGTGGGCCATGGCCTCGAGTTCGGTGATGCGGCTCGCGAAGGGCACGCCCCGCGCCGGCGAGGACGCCAGTTCGCCCAGCGCGGCCTTGACCTCGGGCTGTTGCAGGAAGCGGCCGCCGCCCTTGACCCGGAAGGGGATGGCGGCCGCCCGGAACGCCTCTTCGAAGAGCACGCCTTGGGCGTTGGTTCGGGTGAGGACGGCGAAGTGCGACCACGGGTGGGAGGTGCCGTGCTCGCGCCTGATGCGGGCAGCGATGCCCCTGGCCTCGGCCACCTCGTCGGTGAACGAGACGACCTCGGGGACGGACCCGTCGGGCCGGTGGGCCCGCATACCCGTGCCGGCTCGTTGGCCGAGGACGGCGTTGGCCACCGCCAGCACCTGGGGGGTGGAGCGGTAGTTGTCGTCGAGGCGGACCGTCTCTGCCGTCGGGAAGAGGCGGCCGAAGTTGGTGAGCAGGCGTGGGTCGGCGCCGTTCCACGAGTAGATCGCCTGGTTGGGGTCGCCCACGACGCACAGGTCGGGCCGGTCGCCGAGCCAACCCTTGAGCAGGCTGAAC
>JAXDPV010000065.1:0-11169 GCA_034668185.1 Actinomycetota bacterium | reverse complement strand
CCCTTCCCACCTGGCCAATGCGCCTACGTCGAGCACTACCCGACAGGCGTCGGGGCCGAAGCCTGTACACCCTGGAACTGAAGCCCCCTTTCCTTGTCGTCGAGAACGACCAAGCGGTCCGTGACTTCCTGGTCACGGCCTTAGAGCGTGCTGGCCTCGATGCGGTCGGGCTCGACAGCGCCGAGGCCGCCATCGACTTCACTTTCCGTGACCCCATAGCCGGGGCCATCATCGACATCGGCCTGCCCGGGCTCAGCGGCGTCGGCCTGGTCCAGGCGTTCCGGCGCCAGGCCAGAACGGCCCAGGTTCCGTTGATCGTGCTCACCGGCGACCCCCACGGCCAGGTCGAAGCCCTCGACGCCGGGGCCGACGACTACCTCACCAAGCCGGTCACCACCGCCGAGCTCGTCGCCCGGGTCAAGGCCCAGGCCCGGGCGTGGGGCCGTCAGCCGAACGGAGACGGCGCCGGCGGCTCCTAGCCGAACCGGCTCAGGCCGCGGCCCAGATGTCGTTGCAGCGCTCGCACACGTCCTCGGGGATCACGCCGAGCTTCATCAGCACGGCGAAGGCCTTGCACCCGAGACACAGGCCGAACACCGACTCCAACGTCGCGGCCACCACCAACATGGCCAGCACGACGTAGGCCGCGCCCCGCAGCCCGAAGCCGACGGCGAGCACGGCCGCGGTCACCGAGAAGGCGACGCCGATCCCCTGGGCGAACCGCTTGGGCGGCCCGGCCACCAGCCGGGGCGCGATCCCGAGGCGGGGCGTGATCACGCGGGTGGCGAGCTGGCCGAGGGGGCTGAGCTTGGGCCCGGTCAACACCCGGGCCACGAACCCGTAGGCGATCACCAACGTGAGCCACGGCTGGTCGAACACGATCGTCGCCAGGGCCATCAGCACGACACCGCCGGCGACGACGCGGGCGGAGACTTCGTTCACCGGGTTGGGGAAGGAGAACAACCGGGAGGCAGTCACGACCCTCAAGAACACACTCCCCGGCGGTGCGATTCCCGATGGAGAGGCGCGGGTCACGTGAACGCGTAGGCGGCCACGAGGCTGATCGTCATGGCGATGATGGTGGTGCCGAAGAGGAACGAGAGGAGGGCGTGGCGGAGGGCGGCGGCCCGGATCACCGGCGAGGTGAGGTTGGTGTCCGACACCTGGTAGGTCATGCCGACGGTGAAGGCGAGGTAGGCGAAGTCCCGGTAGGTGGGCAGGTCGCGTCCGGGGAAGTCGATGCCGCCGTCCTCGCCGTCGTAATAGAGGTGGCCGTAGCGGAGGGAGAACACGGTGTGGACGACCGTCCACGAGACGACCACGCTGCCGACGGCGATGCCGATGTACACCCGCTTCAGCCCGCCGGTCACGAGGGACGCCTTGGCCAGGAGGAGGGCGACCGACACCAGGCTGGCCACGCAGGCCACCAGCACCGACAGGTCGGCGACGACCCGGGAGTCGTCGAGCTCGGTGGCGTGGCGGTCGGTGGCCTCGGCGTCGAAGGGCCAGATGCGCACCCACACCCGCACGAGGAAGGCGGTCCCGGCGGCCAGCCAACCCACCATCACCGTGGCCTGCCAGACGACGAAGCGGGACGCCACGGCCGCGCCCAGCAAGCCCGCGGCCAATGCGACCGCGACCCGGATGAAGGCGAGGTGCCTCCCGACTACGGGTGGGAGGGCGCCGGGGGCGCCCCTTCCAGTTCGAACATCAGCTCGTCGACGTAGCACCAGTACCAATCTTCGCCCGGTTCGTAGGAGCGGACGATCGGATGGCCGATCGAGACGAAGTGTTTGGTCGCATGGCGGCCCGGCGAGTTGTCGCAGCAACCGACGTGGCCGCACACCTGGCACACCCGGAGGTGGACCCAATCGTGGCGGCCGGCGGCGATGCAGTCCTCGCACCCGGTCGACGACGGCTCGACCTCTCGGATGGTGGCGACGTGCGGGCAAACGGGTGGCACGTCCACTTCCTACCCCAATGTGCCGCCGTAGTTGGCGCACGTCTGGCCCCGGATGATACGTAAACGTATCGTGTGCAGCAGCAGTGCAGGCGACCGCGTCCGCGCCCGCCGTCTCGAGCTCGGTTGGTCGCAGGAGGAGCTGGCCCGCTTCGCCGGCCTCCACCGCAACCTCGTGGCCGCCATCGAGCGCGGCCGGGTCGAGTCGTCGATCGCCGAAGCCCTTCTTGGCAAGATTGGAATAATTCCAGAACAGCCGGGGTAGGACAGGGCTGTGACCGAGGCCGCCGATCTGCTCAAGGACGCCGGCCTCCGGGTCACCGCCCAACGCAGGGCCGTGCTCGAAGCGGTGGCCGAAGCCGACGGCGACCATCCCACCGTCGACGACGTCGCCCGCCGGGTGCGGGCCGCGCTCGGGTCGGTGTCGACCCAGGCGGTCTACGACGTGCTCGACGCCCTCCAACGCGCACAACTGGTTCGACGGCTCGAACCCGCGGGTAGCCCTGTGCGGTACGAGGCCCGGGTGGGCGACAACCACCACCACCTCGTCTGCCGCCAGTGCGGGCTGACGGTTGACGTCGACTGCGCCGTCGGCCGGGCCCCGTGCCTGCAACCGGTCGACGACGCCGGCTTCGTCATCGACGAGGCCGAGGTCACCTACTGGGGCACCTGCCCCGCGTGCCAGAAGAAGAAGAGGAAGGCAAGCGCATGAACGACGAAGCCAAGCCCACGCTCACCGATCGCCAAGGCCACCCGATCCACGACAACCAGAACCAGCGGACGGTTGGCGCCCGGGGGCCGGCGACCCTGGAGAACTACCACTTCCTCGAGAAGATGAGTCACTTCGACCGCGAGCGCATCCCCGAGCGGGTGGTCCACGCCAGGGGTACCACCGCCTTCGGCTACTTCGAGCCGACCGGCACGTGGGGCGACGAGCCCATCGCCAAGTTCACCAGGGCGAAGGTGTTCGCCGACCCGGGCAAGCGCACCGACGTGGCCGTGCGCTTCTCCAGCGTGATCGGCGGACGCGACTCCTCCGAGGCGGCCCGCGATCCACGGGGCTTCGCGGTGAAGTTCTACACCGAGGCCGGCAACTGGGACCTCGTCGGCAACAACCTGGCGGTGTTCTTCATCCGCGACGCCATGAAGTTCCCCGACCTGGTCCACTCGTTCAAGCCCGACCCGGTCACGTTCCGCCAGGAGCCGAACCGCATCTTCGACTTCATCATGCACATGCCCGAGTCCATGCACATGATCGTCAACCTCTTCAGCCCCCGCGGCATCCCGGCCGACTACCGCCACATGCAGGGCTTCGGCGTCAACACCTACAAGTGGGTCAACGCCGCCGGCGAGACCGTGCTCGTGAAGTACCACTGGATGCCGAAGCAGGGCGTGAAGACGATGACCAAGGCCGATGCCGCCAACGTCCAAGCGGCCGAGCTCGGCCACGCCACCAAGGACCTGCACGAGGCCATCGAGCGCGGTGACTTCCCCGAGTGGGAGCTGCGGGTGCAGATGATGAGCGACGACGAGCACCCCGAGCTCGACTTCGACCCGCTCGACGACACCAAGATCTGGCCCGAGAACCAGTTCCCGCCCAAGCCCGTCGGCCGCATGGTGCTCGACCGCAACGTGGCCAACGTCCACGCCGAGAACGAGCAGATCGCCTTCGGCACCGGCGTGCTGGTCGACGGGCTCGACTTCTCCGACGACAAGATGCTCGTCGGCCGCACGTTCGCCTACTCCGACACCCAGCGCTACCGCGTCGGCCCGAACTACCTCCAGCTCCCGGTGAACCAGCCGAAGAACGGCGTGCCCGCCACCAACCAGCAGGGCGGGCAGATGCAGTACCGGATCGACGACAACGGCTCCAACCCCCACGTCAACTTCGAGCCGTCGAGCAACGGCGGGCTGGTCGAGGCCGAGCACCCGACCGAGGACGAGCACGGCCCGGTGATCACCGGCCGGCTCACCCGCCAGCAGATCCCCCGCACCAACGACTACCGCCAGCCCGGCCTCCGTTACCTGACGATGGAGCAGTGGGAGCGCGACGACCTCGTCTTCAACCTGGTCGACCAGCTCTCGCAGTGCGACCGCCACATCCAGGAGCGCATGGTGTGGCACCTCCTGCTCATCGAGGACGAGCTCGGCCTGCGGGTGGGCGACGGCTTGCAGATCAAGCCCGACGACGTGCGCCACCTGGCACCGCTTCCCGAGCAGGTGCTCACCGACGACGACCGGGCCCGGCTCGACAACCTCGGCAACAACGGCCCGCGCCAAGTCGGCGACCTCGTCATCACCCACTCGGTCCCCAACGAAAGGATGGTCGTCGAACGATGACCACGACCACGACTACGCCCATCGACATCGGCATCGACGAGCAGCACCGCCACCAGATCGCCGGCGGGCTCAGCTCGCTGCTGGCCGACACCTACACCCTCTACCTGAAGACCCACAACTACCACTGGAACGTGACCGGGCCGATGTTCCAGACGCTGCACCTCATGTTCGAGACGCAGTACAACGAGCTGGCCCTGGCCGTCGACCTCATCGCCGAGCGCATCCGCGCGTTGGGCGAGCGGGCGCCGGCGAGCTACCGCGAGTTCGGCGCGCTGTCGTCGATCACCGAGGACGACGACCAACCCGACGCCACCGAGATGATCCGCCGGCTGGTGCGGGGCCAGGAGGCCGTGGCCCGCACCGCTCGGGGCCTGTACCCGGTGGTGGAGGAGGCCAACGACCAGCCCACCGCCGACCTCCTGACCCAGCGCCTCCAGGTCCACGAGAAGACGGCCTGGATGCTGCGCAGCCTTCTGGAATAGCGTTCACCCCCACACTGAACAACCGAGTCTGGGGGACTTTGACATGAAGCATCGCGGCAGGGCATTGGTGTTGGCGTTGGTGGTGGGGGCCCTCGGCCTGGTCGTTCCTGGGGCGGCACCGGCGAGCGCGGCGCCGTCGTGCTCGGCCATCCCCCAGACGCCGTACCGCACCGAGATCGGCACCACCCGCACGTTCCTCATCCACTGGCCGATCTACTTCAGTTGCACGGCCCCGATCGTGTCGTCGACGGCGTTCGGCACCCTCACCCGCGACGGCCTCCCCTGGGACGCCACCGCCGACTACCAGCCGGGCCTGCTCAACTACATCGTGCTCCACAACACCCTGAACACGGCCCCGTGCCCGCCGGCCACCCAGTCGACGTACACCAGCTCGCTGAGCGGCGTGGTGGTGACCACCGCGGGAGCGGTGGTGGTGGGCACGTCGAACATGTCGGCCTCGATCAACTGCGCACTGTTCTAGGTGCCAAACTCGGCGGCGTGACGACGAGGTTCAGCGCCGGCGACGACGAGATCCGCAGTGCGTTGGGCGACGCGTCGGTGGTAGCGCTGCTGCCGGCGGTCGCCCAGCTCACGGGCGACTTCAGCATCCTCCGCGACGACCTGCGCCCCGACCCCACCCGGGTGATCGAGCCCGAGGGCGGCCTCACCGAGGCCCAGCAGGACGAGGCCAGGGAGATCGCCTTCGCCGCGCTGCAGCGGTTCCGCGACGGCGAGGCCGGGGGCGTGGGGCGGGAACGGCCGACGCCCGAGGAGCTGGGCCGGCTCATGGGCTTCGTGGTCAGCCCGCCCAACGTCGAGGAGTACTTCGACCTGCTGCGCGAAGAGCTGGCCGTGGCCGGCGAAGACCTGCGGGCCCCTGGCTGGGCCAACGACGCCGGCCATCCGTTCACCGTCGCCATCGTCGGCGCCGGCATGTCGGGCCTGCTGGCCGCCTACCGGTTGCAGCAGGCCGGCATCGACTTCGTCGTGTTCGAGAAGAACGACGACGTCGGCGGCACGTGGTTCGAGAACACCTACCCGGGTTGCCGGGTCGACGTGCCCAACCACCTCTACAGCTACTCCTTCGCCCAGGGCGAGTGGGCCCACCACTTCTCGTCCCAGGACCAGTTGCTCGACTACTTCCGGGCCTTCGCCGACGAGCACGGGCTGCGGGAGCGCATCCGCTTCGGCACCGAGGTCGCCTCGGCCACGTGGTCTGACGAGACGGCCACGTGGACGGTCGTCACCAAGGACGGCGGGCCCCGAGAGTTCAACGCCGTGATCAGCGCCGTGGGCCAACTCAACCGCCCGAGCTACCCCGCCATCGAGGGCCTCTCCAGTTTCGCCGGGCCGGCATTCCACTCGGCCCGCTGGGACGACTCGGTCGACCTCGAGGGCAAGCGGGTCGCGGTGATCGGCACCGGCGCCAGCGCGACCCAGCTCATCCCCGAGATCGCCCCGCGCGTCGGCCGGCTCACGATCTTCCAACGCACGCCCAACTGGCTGGCGCCCACGCCCGAGTACCACGAAGAGCTACGGCCCGGGATGCACTGGCTCGTCCACCACCTGCCTTCGTACGGCCAGTGGTACCGGCTCTGGCTGTTCTGGCGCACCCACGAGGGCTTGCTGCCGGCGGCCGTGGTCGACCCCGAGTGGGACCGGGGCGAGGAGTCGGTGAGCGCGGCCAACGACCTCATCCGCCAACTCCTCACCGCCTATTTCGCCATGGAGTTCGGCGACCGTCCCGACCTGTTGGCCAAGGTCGTGCCCGCCTACCCGCCCATCGCCAAGCGCATCATCCGCGACAACGGCATCTGGTCGAAGACGCTCCACCGCGACAACGTGGAGTTGGTCACCGGGTCGATCGAGCGGATCACGCCCACCGGCGTGGTCACGGCCGACGGCGTCGAGCACGAGGTCGACGTCATCGTCTACGGCACCGGCTTCACCGCCTCGAAGTTCCTCACGCCGATGCAAGTCGTGGGTCGCAACGGGGTCGACCTGCACGAGCGGTGGGCGGGCGATGCCCGGGCCTATCTCGGCATCACCGTGCCCGACTTCCCGAACCTGTTCTGCCTGTACGGGCCGAACACCAACATCGTCATCAATGGCAGCATCATCTACTTCTCCGAGCTCGAGGTGCGCTACATCCTCGAGAGCATCCGGCTGCTGCTCGACGGCGGCCACCGGGCCCTCGACTGCCGCCACGACGTCCACGACGGCTTCAACAAGCGCATCGACGACGCCAACCGTTCGATGGCGTGGGGCGCGTCGAAGGTCAACTCCTGGTACAAGAACGCCAACGGCCGGGTGGCCCAGAACTGGCCGTTCTCGTTGCTGGAGTACTGGCAGCAGACCCGCCGGGTCGACGCCGCCGACTACGAACTGCTCTGAGCTCCGTAGAGGTCGCGCACGAGCGCGACCTCGGCGCCGTGGTGGATCAGCTCGTCGACCATGTGGAGGGCGAAGGCGTTGTGGCTCGACGCGCCCCACTGCCCGCCGACGGCGCCGATGGGCGCGTCGAGGATGTCTTCGTCGAGGAGTTCGAGGCAGGCCCGCCAGTAGGCGTAGGCCTCGGTCGCCTGGGCGATGGCCGCGGACGCGGTCGCCGGCTCGGGCGCGATCGTCGGGCGGGGGAGGGCGTCGGCGGCCAGGCCGAGCCAGATGGGGATGCGGGGGGCGGAGATGCCGTCGGCGATGTGGAACAGCCGCCAGGCGATGGTGGTGACCGCGTCGGAGCCGGGCACCGGTTGCCAGCGGTACTCGTCGTCGGTCATGCCGGCCATGCGGCCGAGCAACCGTTGCCACGCCCAATCCGACAGGTCGACCAGGTCGGATTTGGCGTCGATCACCTCAGGTCAGTCGATCCGGACCCGGGCGAGGAGCTCGGCCTTCTTCTCCTCGAAGGTGTCGAGGTCGATGGTGCCGGCCTCGTACTCGCTGTGGATGGCCTCGACCAGGCGCATGAGGTCGGACGCCGACAGCTCGTCGCCCGCCGGGCCGGCGCTCGGGACCATGGTCTCGTCGGGCGTGGCCGAGGAGCGCTCCTGCCGGCGCTCGCGCTTGGCCGCGGCGCGTTCCTTCTTTTCGCGCTCGCGTTGCATTTTGTTGAAGGTGCTACCGGAGGAAGCGATCCTCTAGTCTCGCACGGCCCCGGGGGCTACGTGACAACCAGGGTGCCCTTCATGCCTGAGCCCTCGTGGAACCGGCAGAAGAAGGGCACGGTGCCGCTGGCCGGGACGGCGACCTCGGCGGTGGCCGTCTTGCCCGGGTCGACGGTCACGTCGACGGCCGGCGAGGCGATGGTGAAGGTGTGGGCGGTGCTGCCCTCGTTCTTCAGGGTGACCTTAACGGTGGTCCCGCCCTTGACGTTCACGGAGCTCGGCTTGAAGTAGAAGTTGTCCTGCTCGAGTTCGACGGTCGTGGCGCCGGCGGTGGCCGCCTTGGTCTTGGTGTCGGTGCTGGTGCTGCCGCCGCCGCAGCCGGCCAGGAGCAGGGCGGCGGCGAGGAGCAGGGCAGGGGGGCGGAGGTCCATGTGGGGGGTTACGTCCCCGGGGCCCCGGGGGATTGCCCCGGGCCCGGGAAATTGGGAGCCTGGCGTCGTGTCCCCCGACCACGAGCAGCTCTCCGACGAGTCGCTGGTCGCCGGGTTGGCCGCGGGCGACGCCGAGGTCGGGCGGTCGTTCGTGCGCCGCTTCGAGCCCCGGGTCGTCGGCCTGGCCCTCAGCATGGTGGGCGACCGGGCCCTGGCCGAGGACATCGCCCAGGAGGCGTTCGTGCGGGCTTGGCGCCACGCTTTGGCCTACGACGCCAGGCGGGGGACGGTCGCCGGTTGGGTGCTGACCATCACCCGCAACCTCGCCCTCGACGCCCTGCGGCGCCGCGCCCGGGTGGTGGGCAACGACCGGCTGGCCGGCGTCGAACGCACGTGGACCGCGGCCGGCGCCCACGACACCGATGAGGCCATCGACCTCCGCGACGCGTTGGCTGCGCTCCCCGAGCCGCAGCGGCGCGCGCTGTTGCTCGCCGCCGTCTTCGGCCTCACCGCGGCCGAGGTCGGCGAGCGCGAGGGCATCCCCCTGGGCACGGCCAAGACCCGCATCCGCCAGGCTTTGCTGCGCCTCCGAGCGGCGATGGTCTCGTGACCGCCGCCCAACCGCGGGACGGGGGGCGCGGATGATCGACTGCGATCGCGCCCGGGAGGCCGCGCCCGAGTTGGCCCTCGACGTGCTCGACGGCGAGGAGCGGGCGCGCGTCCTCGCCCACGTCGAGTCGTGCCCGTCGTGCCGGCGCGAGCTGCGCGACCTCACCGCCACCGTCGACGCCCTCCTCGGCTTGGCACCGCCGGTGGCGTCACCGGTGATGAGAATGGCGCGCCCCCGGCGGACACGGCGGTGGGTTGCCGGCGCGGCGGTGGCGGCCGCGTTCGCGATCCTGCTCGGGGTGGTGGTCGTCGACGCGACCTCGCACCGGCCGGCCACGCGGGTCGCGTTGGTGAGCCCCTCGGGTGCGCCCGTCGGCTATGTCGTCGTCGGCGAGAGCCACCTCGAGACCTGGGTCGAGCGCCCCGTCGACGCCACCGAGGTCGGCTGCCGCTTCACCATGGCCGACGGCCGGGTGTTCGTGGTCGCGTCCTTCACCCTCCACCGCGGAACGGGCTGGTGGAAGGTGGACCGGCCCGAGGCCGAGGTCCGCACCCTCGAGCTCGTCGACGGCGATCAAGTGGTGGCAATCGCCCGGTTTGCCTGACTTTTTCCCGCCTGCCACCCCTGGAAGCCGAATGTCGGGCCGGTATCCTCCGATCAGCAAGACGGAGGTGTTCACGGTGGGTGACGTTCGGGAAGGGCTGACCACGCAAGTGCGGGCGCAGGTCAGCGAGCTCGAGGTCTGGGAGGCCGCCCAGCTCCACCTGCTCGAGCAGGCCGCACGCAACCGCCTGGCCACCCTCAACATCGAGGCCACGCCCGAGATCGCGGTGGCGCTGATGGCCGTGGCCATGCTGCTCGCCGAGCACACCGAGGAGTGGGGCGGCGACGCCCGCGACGTCCTCGGCGAGATCAGCTCGCTCGGCCTCCGCCTGCTCGACGGGGCCTGCCCGGGCGCCTGCTAACCGGCGGTCACCGCCGGGAACGAGATGCCGATGCCGCCCCTGGTCTCGGCACCGAAGCGGGCGATCTCCTTTTGCAGGTCGAGGGGCTTGATGTCCTTCGACGCTTCCTTGTCGGCGTCCTCCAACCGGTCGGCCGGGATCAACCACACGACCTCGAACTCGATCCCGTCGGGGTCCTTGGCGTAGAGGCTCTTGGTGGTGCCGTGGTCGGATGCGCCGACCAGCGCGCTCGCCTGGGACAACCGCTTCGACAGCCGATCGAGCTCGGCCAGGGTGTCGACCTCCCACGCCAGGTGGTAGAGGCCGACGGTCTGGCGGCCGGCCAGCGACGGCCCGGCCTGGCTCCCGATCTCGAACAGCCCGAGGTCGTGGTCGTTGGTGGACGCGCCGGCCCTGATGAAGGCCGCGCCCGGCATCGTCATGATGACGTCGAAGCCCATCACGTCGGTGTAGAAGTCGACGCTGCGTTGCACGTCCCGGACGTAGAGCACGGCGTGGTTGAGTCGGGTCACGGGCATGGCGCTCGGTCCTCCCTACTGCTCTTGGCGCAACACGGCTTCGATCTCGAGGTTGATCTGGATCTTGTCACCGATGACCGCGCCGCCGCCGTCCATCGGCATGTCGATGGTGACGCCGAAGTCCTTGCGGTTGATGGTGGTGGAGGCCGAGAAGCCGGTGCGGGTGTTGCCGTACGGGTCCTTGGCGAAGCCGTGGACCTCGAGCAACAGGTCGACCGTGCGGGTGACGCCCTTCAGCGTGAGCTCACCTTGGACGACGAGGTCGTCGTCGTCCTTGGCCCGCACCGACGTCGAGCGGAACGTCATCCTCGGGAAGGTCGCCACCTCGAAGAAGTCGGCCGAGCGCATGTGCTCGTCGCGCTGGGCGTTGCCGGTGTCGATGGTCGAGAGGTCGACGTCGGCTTCCACCGTCGAATCCTCGGGCCGCTCAGCCAGGATGATGACGCCGGTGACGCCGTGGAACTTGCCCCGCACCTTCGACACCATCATGTGGCGGACGGTGAACGAGACGTCGGTGTGTACCGGATCGATGTCGTAGGTGCCCGGGATGTAGCCGGGGACCTGGATGGTGGTGGTCTTCGATCCTTGGCTGCCGCTGACGTTGGTCATTGCATCCCTCCCAGGTAGTTGAGTGGTCAACTTACTGTAGAATTCCCGTCATGGCAACCCGATGGCTGAGCGAGGAGGAGCAGCGGACGTGGCGCGCCTTCCTCGGGGCCTCGCAACTGCTGATGGGCCAGCTCGACCGCGAGCTGCAGC
>JAXDPV010000064.1:0-7421 GCA_034668185.1 Actinomycetota bacterium | reverse complement strand
TCCCCCCGCGCCGTTGGGGCGCTAGCACTGCCATATGCCCAAGGCACCCCGCCCAAACGCGATGGAGCCCCTTGGCTACGTGGCCCTGGTCGTGGCCGTGGCCGCCGCCATCCTGCTGGTGTCCGGGGTGCTCTACGGGTTCGCCACCGTGGCCGCCACCGGCGGCGGCTCGACCGAGCGCTTCCGCCTCCTCGGCCAGGCCGCCAGCCCCTTCGTCGGCGTCATGGTGCTCTTCGTCTGCGCCTTCGTCGTCCACGAGCGCAGGACCGGCCGGGTGACCCAGGTCCTGGGCCCCGCCGCCCTCGGGATCGCCGCCACCGTGGGTGTGGCCACCGTCCTGCTCGCCCTCAACGCCCTCATCCTCGACTTCACCGGTGACCAGTCGGCATCGTTCAAGATCAGCGCGGCCATCAGCCGCCTGGCCACCGTCCTCCTGGCGGCCTCGGCCGTCTGGCTGGCGGCCACCGCCCCGCCCGCTGGCGAGTAGCCAGGCCAGCCCCTACACTGGTCCGGTTCCACCTGCGGTAGCTGCCGCAAGAAAGAGTCCTTCGCGTGCGCACGTTCTCTCCAAAATCCGCCGACATCCAGCGCGCCTGGCATGTGGTCGACGCCGAAGGCCTCGTCCTCGGCCGCCTGGCCACCGAGGTGGCGCGGGTCCTGCGGGGCAAGCACAAGCCGATCTTCGCCCCCCACGTCGACACCGGCGACTTCGTGATCATCGTCAACGCCGACAAGGTGGTCCTCACCTCGGGCAAGGCCGACAAGAAGCTGGTCTACCGCCACTCGGGCTACCCGGGCGGCCTGAAGACCCAGCGCTACAGCGACTTCATGGCGGCCAAGCCGGAAGAGGCCGTGCGCAAGGCCATCCGGGGGATGCTCCCCAAGAACACCCTCGGCCGCAACATGCTCAAGAAGCTCAAGGTCTACGCCGGGCCGACGCACCCCCACTTCGCCCAATCCCCGCAGCCGCTCGACTTGGCGCCCATCGCCAAGCGGGACGCGTCGTAAGGAGCACGAGTTGCCCAAGCCGCTCACCCAGACCACCGGTCGTCGCAAGCAGGCCGTCGCCCGCGTGCGCCTGCGCGGCGGAGCCGGCGCGCTGACCGTGAACCGGCGGCCGATCGAGGACTACTTCCCCTCGGCGAGCCACCGCATGATCGTGACCGAGCCCCTGCGGCTCACCACCACCGCCGAGCAGTACGACGTCGACGCCACCATCGACGGTGGCGGCGTGGCCGGCCAGGCCGGCGCCCTCCGCCTCGGCATCGCCCGGGCCCTGGCCGAGCTCGACCCCGAGCTGCGCGCCATGCTGAAGAAGGCCGGCTTCCTCACCCGCGACGCCCGCGAGAAGGAATCCAAGAAGTACGGCCTCAAGAAGGCCCGCAAGGCGCCGCAGTACTCCAAGCGCTAAGGCGCGTCGTGCCGCTGACGTTCGGCACCGACGGTGTCCGGGGCGTCGCCAACGCCGAGCTGACCCCCGAGCTCGTCCTTTCGCTCGGCCGGGCCGCAGCGCGGGTGCTCGGGCCGGGCCCGTGGTTGTTGGGGCGTGACCCCCGCATCTCCGGGCCGATGTTCGCCGCCGCGCTGGCCGCGGGCTTGGCCGCCGAAGGGGCGAGCGTGGTCGACCTGGGCGTGCTGCCGACGCCTGCAGTCGCGGCCACCTGCGCCGACCAGGGCAGGCCCGGGGCCATGATCTCGGCCTCGCACAACCCGTTCTCCGACAACGGGGTGAAGCTGTTCGCCATCGGCGGTCGCAAGCTGACGGACGAGGTCGAGGCGCTGATCGAAGCCGGGCTCGACGACGCCGTGACCGACGGCGACGTCGGCACGATCACGACCGACGACGGGGCTGCGTCGGCATACATCGACCGGCTGCTCGATGCCCTCGAAGGGCGAACCCTCGACGGCTTCGAGGTCGTGCTCGACTGCGCCAACGGGGCCGCCAGCGACATCGCCCCGGAGGTGTTCCGGCGGGCGGGCGCGACCGTCACCGTCCTCCACGCCGAGCCCGACGGCGTCAACATCAACGCCGACTGCGGCTCGACCCACCCGCAGTCGTTGCAAGCGACCGTCGCCGGCACCGGCGCCATCGGGCTGGCCTTCGACGGCGACGCCGACCGGGTGCTGGCCGTCGACGAGGACGGAGCTCTCGTGGACGGCGACCACATCCTCGCCCTGGCCGCCCTCGACTTGGCCGGGCGGGGCCGGCTGGCGGCGGACACCGTCGTCGTCACCGTCATGACCAACCTCGGGTTCCGGTTGGCCATGGAGGCGGCCGGTCTCAACGTGGTCGAGACCAAGGTCGGCGACCGCTACGTCCTCGCAGCCTTGGAGGACGGCGGCTACTCCCTCGGCGGCGAGCAGTCGGGCCACGTGATCTTCGCCGACCTGGCCACCACCGGCGACGGCGTGCTGACCGGTCTCCTGCTCGCCGACCTGGTGAACCGCAAGCAGGCCACGTTGCGGGACATGGCGGCCGCGGCCATGACCAGGCTGCCGCAGGTGCTGCGCAACGTGCGGGTCGCCGACCCGTCGGGGGTGGCCGGGGCCGGCGCCGTCGTCGACGCAGCCACGGCGATCGAGGCCGAGCTCGGCGACCACGGCCGGGTGCTCATCCGCCCGAGCGGCACCGAGCCCCTGGTGCGGGTGATGGTCGAGGCGCCCACCGCCGAGCAGGCCGAGGCCGCGGCCGGGCGCCTGGTCGCGGCCGTGGAGCAAGCCGTCCGCCCGTAGACTCCGCCGGATGTGCGGAATCATCGCGGTCCTGCGCCGCCGCAGTAGCCGGCCGGCCCCGCACGGGGACGAACTGCTCGCGCTCCTCGACGCCGCCGTCTCCGCTTCCGACCTGGCCCAGGCCGCGGCCAAGGTCGTCGAGGTCGACGCCCTCCTCCGGGGCGTTCCCGGCGTGCAGGCGTTGTTGCGCTCGCCCGGCCTTGCCGAGGCCATCGAAGGTCGGCTCGATCGGCTCATCGGCCGCCAGCGCGAGGTCGAGGGCGCCCTCGACGCCGGCACCCTCCCCGGTGCGGAGGTCGAGCGGACGAACGCGGCCCTGGTCGCGCTGAAGGACGGCGTGTGGGCCGTGGGCCGCGACCGGCTCCGCACCGCACGCGAGGTCGAGGCCCTGGCCGGCCCGGGCGCGGGCGACGCGTCGCTGGCCGGCTACCTCTCGATCCAGACGGCCCTGTCGGCCCTCGACCGGCTCGAGGTGCGGGGCCGCGACTCGGCCGGACTCCACGTGCTCGTCGACCACCACGCCCTCGATCCCGACGGCCTCGACCGCGGCGGCCTGTTGTTCACCAACGGCAGCGCCAGGGCGATCGATGGCCGGATCGGGTTCGTCTACAAAGCCGCGGCCGAGATCGGCGAGCTGGGCGACAACACCGCCGCCTTGCGGGCGGCCATCAAGGACGACGACCTGTTGCGGCGGGCGTTGGCCTCGTCCGAGGCCGCCGAGGTCACGGTGCTCGGCCACACCCGATGGGCCAGCGTCGGCATCATCTCCGAGCCCAACGCCCACCCCCTCAACTCCGAGGAGGTCGGCGGCACCGAGGGCCCGTACGTGGTGGCCGCGCTCAACGGCGACGTCGACAACTACGCCGACCTCAAGGCGGCCGAGGGCCTCGACATCCCGGCCGAGATCACCACCGACGCCAAGGTCATCCCGACGCTGGTGTCGAGGAGGGTGGCCGCCGGCGACGACGTCGTCGACGCCTTCCGCACCACCGTGGCCCGCTTTGCCGGCTCGGTCGCCATCGGTGCGTCGTCGGCCGCCGACCCCGACAGGCTGATGCTGGCGTTGCGGGGCAGCGGGCAGGCGCTCTACGTCGGCGTGGCCGAGGACCAGTTCGTGGTGGCCAGCGAGCCCTACGGGTTGGTCGAGGAGACAGCCGACTACCTCCGCCTCGAGGGCGAGGTCGCCAGCGGGAAGGACGGCAGCGCCGGACAGGTGGTCGTGCTCGACCGTTCCGGCGCCGGCGGGCTCGACGGCATCACCCGACTCGCCTACGACGGCACGCCCCTCCCGGTGGCCGACAGCGACCTGTCCCACGCCGAGATCACCACGCGCGACATCGACCGCGCCGGCGCGCCCCACTTCCTCCTGAAGGAGATCGGCGAGGCCCCGACCTCGATCCGCAAGACGCTGCGGGGCAAGGTCACCGAGCAGAAGGGCCTGCTGGCGGTGCGGTTGCCCGACGGCACGTTGCCGCCCGCGCTCGTCGAGCGACTGGCCAACGGCGGCATCGCCCAGGTGATCACCACCGGCCAGGGAACCGCGGCGATGGCGGCGCGCGCCGCGGCCACCGCCATCACCGACGCCTTCCAGGGCACGCCGCTGCGGGTACTGCCGCTGACCGCGGCCGAGCTCTCCGACTTCGGCATGGCCGACGACATGGGCGACACGCTGGTGGTCGCAATCAGCCAGTCGGGGACGTCGGCCGACACCAACCGCACCGTCGACCTGTGCCGGGCCCGGGGCGCGATCGTCGTCAGCATCGTCAACCGGCGCAACAGCGACCTGGTCGACAAGTCCGACGGCGTGCTCTACACGTCCGACGGTCGAGACGTGGAGATGGCGGTGCCGTCGACCAAGGCGTTCTACGCCCAGGTCGCGGCCGGCATCCTGCTGGCGTGGGGCCTGGCCGGCGCCGCCGGCGTGGGCGACCGCCACCGCGCCGCCGAGCTCATCGACGCGCTGCAACGCCTGCCCGAGGCCATGGAGGAAGTGCTCACCCGGCGGGAGGTCATCGCCGCGGTCGCGCAGCGCCACTGCCTGTCGAGGCGGTACTGGGCCATGGTCGGCAACGGGCCCAACCGGGTGGCCGCGGCCGAGGTGCGTATCAAGTTGAGCGAGCTCTGTTACAAGTCGATCTCGCTCGACATCACCGAGGACAAGAAGCACATCGACCTGTCGGCCGAGCCGATGATCCTGGTGTGCGCGGCCGGCATCCACGGGCCCAGCGCCGACGACGTGGCCAAGGAGGTGGCGATCTTCCGGGCCCACAAGGCGGCGCCCATCGTCATCGCCAGCGACGGCGAGGAACGCTTCGGGGCGGCCATGGACGTGCTGTTCGTGCCGCCGGTCCACCCCGACCTCGACTTCGTGCTGTCGGCCATGGCCGGTCACCTCTTCGGCTACGAGGCCGCGGTCGCCATCGACGCCCAGGCCCGCCGGCTGCGGGAGGTGCGGGGCATCGTCGAGGAGTTGCTGACCACCTCGCCCCACCGCTTGCTCGAAGCGATGGCGCCGGCGCTGGCCGCGCCCGCGGCCCGGTTCTTCGCCGACCTCCGTGAGGGCTCGCTCAACGGAAACCTGGAGGCGAGCACGGCGGTGCGGTTGTCGTCGCTGCTGCGTTACGCGGTTGGGGCGGTGCCGCTCGAGGCCTACGAGCTCGAGTACGGCAAGGTCGGTTCGCCGGCGGCGCTGGTCGACGACGTGCTCGACGCGCTGTCGGACGCCATCGACGAGTTGACCAGGCCGATCGACGCCATCAAGCACCAGGCCAAGACCGTGACCGTCGGCATCTCCCGCTCCGAGGACAGCTATGCCGCGGTGCCGCTGGTGCGGGAGGTGCTGGCCGCGGGGGCGGGGCGCGACCGCATCGGCTACCGCGCCCTGCGGACGCTGGCCGAGCTCGACCCCGCGGTGACCGGCGTACACGGCTACTCCCGTTACGTCGTCGAGGGCGACGTGGCCGAGGGGACGGCGACGATCCACCGCGTCGACAGTGGGGGCGTCGCCCGTGACCTGGCCTCGCGCACCGACCGCGATCCTGCGCTGAAGGGCACCAAGCGCCGGGCCGCGTTCGAGCGGGAGGTCACGGTGTCGCGCTCGAACCACGACGGCCGCACCACGGTGATCGTGCCCGAGATCAAGGACAACCAGGTCGTCGGCATCACCTTGCTGCACGTGTCGCTGGCACCGTCGCTCGATCCGGCCGTCGCCCGCCAGGTGCTGACCGGCTACCGCAACCGCTACAACGCCATCGTCGACGCCGTCACCGAGACCGAGCCGGCCTTCAGCGACGACGTGCTCGGCTCGGTGCCGCTCGACGACCTCCTGGTCGAGCCGGTACACGTGCTGGCTTCGCACTGGCGCGCCTGAACGTGTCGGTCCTCTGGATCGGTACCGACGTCGTCGACCTGGACCGGTTCCGGCTGGCCCTGCGGCGCACCCCGACGATGGTCGAGCGGGTGTTCACCGAGGGGGAGCGGGCCTATGCGTTGCGCAAGCGCGACCCCACCGAGCGTCTGGCGGCACGCTTCGCGGTGAAGGAGGCGACGATGAAGGCGCTGGGGGTTGGGCTCGGTGCCTTCAAGTTCTACGACGTCGAGGTGGTGAAGGCCCGTTCGGGCGAGCCGTCGCTGTCGTTGTCGGGCCGGGCTCTGTCGTTGGCCGCGGCTCGCGGGATCACGTCGTGGAAGGTGTCGATCACCCACTCCGACCTCATCGCCATGGCGGTGGTGATCGCCCAGTGATCCCGGTGTTGACGCCTTCGGAGATGGCGGCCGTCGATGGGGCTGCTCCCGAGCCCGTCGAGGTGTTGATCTCGCGGGCCGGGGCTGCCGTCGCCCGGGTCGCGCTGGAGACGTTGGGCGGCGCCTATGGGCGGCGGGTCGTGGTGGTGGCGGGGAAGGGCAACAACGGGGCCGACGGTCGCGCCGCTGCGGCCCGCCTGCGCCGGCGGGGCGTGCGGGTGACGGTGTTCGAGGCTTCTTCGGCGCCGGCGGTGCTGCCCCCGTGCGATCTGGTGATCGACGCCGCCTACGGCACCGGCTTTCGTGGGACCTACGACTTCCCCGACGTGGGGATGGCGCTGGTGCTCGCGGTCGACGTGCCTTCTGGCCCTTCGGTCGACGCCGACGTGACCGTGACGTTCGCCGCCCTCAAGCCGTCGCTGCTGTTCGCCGCCAATGCAGGGACGGTGGTGGTCGAGGACATCGGGCTCGACGTCTCTTCGGCGCGTATGCACGTGGTGGAGGTGGCCGACGTGCTCGCCCGGCTGCCCCGGCGGGCGCCGCGATCGCACAAGTACGAGGCCAGCGTGTTGGTGGTGGCGGGTTCGCCTGGCATGGGCGGCGCGGCCTCACTGTGCTCGGCGGCGGCCATGCGGGCGGGCGCGGGCTACTGCCGCTTGGCCTCGCCCGGTTCGTCGGTGGTGGCGCCCGTCGAGGTGGTGTCGGTGCCCCTGCCGTCCGAGGATTGGTCTTCTGCTGCGCTCGACGCGTGCGAGCGCATGAAGGCCGCGGCCATCGGCCCAGGCCTCGGCCGCTCGCCCTCGACCCTCGCCGACGTCGCCCGCTTCGTGGCCGACGCGCCCGTGCCGGTGGTCGTCGACGCCGACGCCCTGTCGTCCATTGCTGAGTTGTATGCCACATGTGGCATACAACTCAGCAATGAAGCGGCTAAGCCCCGGTGACCT
>JAXDPV010000063.1:0-9387 GCA_034668185.1 Actinomycetota bacterium | reverse complement strand
ATTGGGCTGTCAAAAGCCCGCCGTTTTGCGGATGAGCTCGACCTTGGTCGACGAGTCATTGGCGTCGGCGCCCTGCTCGCCGAGGAGGGCAGCGCGGTCGGCGTCGGCCGCGGCCTTGGCGTGACGGGTGTCGGCCGAGGCTAGGACGGCGTCGATGCCCTCGGCCATGATGCGCTCGGCATACGAGACCAACGTGTCGACCATCTCGTCCTCGGGCACGACGGCCACGTTCTGGCCCTTGATGAACAGGTGCCCCTTCTTGCGTCCGGCGGCGATGCCGAGGTCGGCGTCACGGGCCTCGCCTGGACCGTTGACCACGCACCCCATCACCGCGACCTGCAGCGGGATCTCACGGTCGCCGAAGGCCTCCATGGCCCGCTTGGCCACGTCGATGACGTCGACCTCGGCCCGGCCGCACGACGGGCAGGCGATCAAGTCGACGTTCTTGCGCTCACGTAGCCCCATGGCCTCGAGCAACTGGCGACCGGCACGGGCCTCCTCGACCGGGTCGGCGGTCAACGAGAAGCGGATGGTGTCGCCGATGCCCTCGGCCAGCAAGGTCGCGATCCCGGCGGTCGCCTTCACCAGGCCCGCGGGCGGTGGCCCGGCCTCGGTCACGCCCAGGTGCAACGGGTGGTCGGTCACCGCCGACAACTGGCGGTAGGCCTCGATCATCAGCGGCACGTTCGACGCCTTCACCGAGATCTTGACGTCGTCGAAGCCGACCTCCTCGAAGTACCGCAGCTCGATCTGGGCCGACTCGACCATGGCCTCGGGCGTGACCTTGCCCCCGTACTTGGCGTACAACGAAGAGTCGAGCGAACCGCCGTTGACGCCGATGCGGATGGGCACGTTCCGGTCGCGGCACTCCATGGCCACGGCCTTGATGTGCTCGGCCTTGCGGATGTTGCCCGGGTTCAGCCGCAGGCAATGCACGCCCGCCTCCAGCGCGGCCAACGCCATCTTGTACTGGTGGTGGATGTCGGCCACGATCGGCACCGGCGAGCGGGGCACGATCTGGGCCAGGCCCTCGGCGGCTTCGATCTCGTTGCAGGTGCAGCGCACGATGTCGGCACCGGCCGCGGCCAGGGCGTAGATCTGTGCCAACGTGCCCTCGACGTCGGCGGTCTTGGTGATCGTCATCGACTGCACCGTGATCGGCGCATCGCCGCCGACGGCGACGTTGCCGACCATGATCTGGCGGGTCTTGCGTCGTGGGGTGGAGGTGGTGAAGTCCATCAGCGGAAGTTCAGCGGGCGGACGATGTCGAGGTACAGCGCGGAGATGCCGAGGAAGGCCATTGCGAGCACCACCGCATAGGTGATCGGCATGAGCTTGGCCACGTCGGCGGTATAACGGCGGCCGGCGATCTTCGACCGCACCGCTTCGTACACCGCGATGGCCACGTGCCCGCCGTCGAGCGGCAGCAGGGGCAGCAGGTTGAACAGGCCGACGAAGAGGTTGATGGCGATGAGCAGCCCGAGCACGGCGAACAAGCTGTTGTCGGCCGCCTGCCCCGCCACCCGCACGAAGCCGACGGGCGAGAGGAAGCGGGTGCCGCCGTCGGGCCGGTTGGCCTGCTCCTGGCCGGTGATCGTCTTCCAGTAGCTCGACAGACCCGACGGGCTGAGCACGCCGCCCAGGGCCTTGGCGTTGTCGATGAGGCCGGGCGACACGTCCTCGGGACCGTTGAAGCTGCCGCCGACCCACTGCTTGGCCGACCGGCCGACGGCCGTGACCGGGTTGACGGTCTCGAACTCCTCGGCCGGCTCGACGCCGAGGAAGCCCCGGCTGGTCTTGGACGCGGCCTCGCCCTTGATGCGGACCTGGCTGAGGTCGGCCGGCGTGGCCTGCAGCTCGACCGGCTGCCCGGACCGCTGCACCACCAACGTGAGCGGTTGGCCGGCGTGGCCGGAGATGTAGCCCCGCACCGCATCCCACGACGCCACCGGGCGGCCGTCGATGGCGGTGACCTTGTCGCCCACCTTCAGGCCGGCTTCCTGGGCCGGGCTGGGGCCGCTCTCGACCGCGACCAGCGCGCCGATCGTCGTCGACGGCGCGGGCACGCCCACGAAGGCGTTGATCATGAAGAACAGCAGGAAGGCGATGATGAAGTGCATGGTCGAGCCGGCCACGGCCACGGCCAGGCGACGGCCGAACGGCTTCTGGCGGTAGGTGCGGGGCTCGTCGCCCGGGTCCTCGATGCGGTCGAGGTTGTGCATCCCGATGATCTTCACGTAGCCGCCGAGGGGCAGCGCCTTGATGCCGTACTCGGTCTCGCCCTTGCGGAACGACCACAGCCGGGGGCCGAACCCGACGAAGAACTCGGTGACCTTCATGCCGCCCCACTTCGCCGTGAGGAAGTGGCCGAGCTCGTGGAGCATGATCATCGTCAGCACGGCCACGACGACCAGCACCGTCTTGGTCGTGCCCGTGGCCACGGTGGCGAAGACGATGGCGGCCAGCATCACCAGCAACCGGCGCAACGCTTCGCGCTGCTCCTCCTTGGTCGGCGGTTCCCGCTCGGTCGTGGGCTCTTGGACGGTGTCGGTCACGTGTTCTCGCTGATGCGCTCGACCGCCCGGCGGGCGGCCTCCCGGGCGATCCGGTCGGCTTCGACGACGGCATCGGCGCTGTCGAGGTCGCCTCCATTGTGGCCGTCCAGCGTGGTTTGTATGACGTCGGCAATGGCCAGCCACGGGATGAGGCCGTCGAGGAAGGCGGCCACGGCCACCTCGTTGGCGGCGTTCAGGGTGGCGGGGGCGTCGCCTCCGGCCCGTCCGGCCTCGTAGGCCAGGCGCAGGCAGGGGAAGGCGTCGAGGTCGGGGGGCTCGAAGTCGAGATGGCCGACCTGGGCCCAGTCGAGGGCCCCGAACGGCGTGCGGAGGCGGTCGGGGTAGGCCAGGGCGTAGCCGATGGGAAGGCGCATATCGGGCATGGAGAGCTGGGCCACGGTGGCGCCGTCGGTGTACTCGACCATCGAGTGGACGATCGACTGGGGGTGGACGACGACCTCGATGCGGTCGTACCCGACGCCGAACAGCTCGTGGGCCTCGATCACCTCGAGCCCCTTGTTCATCAGCGTCGAGGAGTCGACCGTGATCTTCGGGCCCATCGACCACGTGGGATGGGCGAGGGCGTCGTCGACGGTGACGTTGGCCAGTTCGCCCTTGCTGCGGCCGCGGAACGGTCCCCCGCTGGCGGTGAGGACAATGCGGGCCACCCGCTCGACGGGGTTGCCGCGCAGGCATTGGTGGACGGCGCAGTGCTCGGAGTCGACGGGCACGATCTCGGCGCCCGGGGTTCGCCTGGCCCGCTGGACGACGGGCCCGCCGGCGATCAGCGACTCCTTGTTGGCCAGGGCGAGGCGGCGCCCGGCGTTCAGCGCGGCGAGGGTGACGGGCAGGCCGGCGAAGCCGACCACGCCGTTGACGACGACGTCGGCTTCGGTGGCGATGGCGGCCAGGGCCTCGGGCCCACCGATGACCTCGACGCCGTCGGGCACCCGCTCCTGCAACTTGGGAACCAGGGAGGCGTCGGCGATGGCCACCCGATCGGGTCTCAGCTCGATCGCCTGGGCCGCCAGCGCGTCCACCGACGTGGCCGCGCCGATGGCCACGACGCGGAAGGCGTCGGGTTCGGCCCTGACGACGTCGAGGGCCTGCGTCCCGATCGACCCCGTCGAGCCGACGAGGGCGACGGTCTTCACTACTTCCCGGCGAGGTTGAGCAGCTCGACCAGGTAGTAGACCGCGGGCAGGACGAACAAGATGGCGTCGAAGCGGTCGAGCACGCCGCCGTGGCCGGGAATGAAGCTCCCCATGTCCTTCAGGCCGAGGTCGCGCTTGATCATCGACTCGCACAGGTCGCCGAGGGGGCCGACGATCGACACCACCACGCCGAGCAGGAGCGCGCTGCCGAAGCCCCACGGGTGGATGCGGCTCACGATGGCCAGGCAGATGAGCACGGTGAGGCCGAAGCCGCCGGCGAAGCCTTCCCACGTCTTGTGCGGGCTGATCTCGGCAGCCAGGGGCGTGTTGCCGAACTGGCGGCCGGCGAAGAGGGCGCCGACGTCGTTGGCTACCACCGCGATCACGGTGCCGAGGAGGAAGGCGACGCCCTCGCGGTTCGGGTAGCGCAGCATCAGGGTGGCGAAGCTGCCCATGAAGCCCACCCACAGGAGGCCGAGCACGCTCACGCCCAGGTTGACCGTCGGCCTCCCCTTCTCGACGCCGAACAGGTACCAGAGGAGGGTGAACATCACCGCGATGGCGAGGACGAGGGGCACGGCCCGCTCGCCCTTGTAGTAGCCGCCGATCATCAGCGAGGCCGTAGCGACCAGGCCGAGCAGGGTGGCCGGGCGGTGGCCGGCGCGGCGGAAGGCGTCGAAGGCTTCGACGGCGCAGAGGACCACGACGATGGTGGCCAGGGCCGCGGCCCACGCCGGGCCCCGGGCGAAGGCGATGAGGCCGATGGCGGCCAGGCCGACGCCGACGGCGACGGCCATCGGGAGGTCGCGGTCGTTGCCGTTCCCGTTGCCGTAGTCGGCGGGCTCCTGGGGGCGGGTCTGGATGCGGGTCGTGCGGGGTCGGGGCGCGGCCGCGGTGGCCGCGCCGGCGACGGGCGCGTCGGGATCTTCGTCGTCGAAGACGCCGTCGTCGGAGGCGGCGAAGGTGAAGACGTCGCGTTCGGCCGGCCGGTGCTCGTCAAGTGCGCCCATCCGCTCCCCTTCCTCGGCGAGGAGAGAAGCGTCCTCGAAGTCCGCCTCTTCCCAATCGCTGCCCTCCCGCCAGCGGGGCTGGCGGCTGGTGAGACCCGACCATGCTTCGAGGTCGTCCTGCTCGTCCTGCTCGCCGACCAGGATGCGGGGGACCTCGCCCGTCGCGGGCTCGGTCCAGTGCGGCAGGTCGGGGGGTGCCGGGTTCATCGTCGGGGGCTCGGCGTCTTCCGGCAGCGGGAACCTGACCGCCGGCCTCGGCCCGCTCGGCTGGGCCGGGACGTCGCCGAAGCGGGGCGAGTCCTCGGGGAGGCGGCCCTTCATCTCGGCTTCCCTGGCCGCGGCCTCCTGGGCGCCGATGATGCGCACGCCCTCGCCCGCGGGGCGGGGAGGCGTCGGCCGGTCGTCCTCGTCGTAGTCGTCGTCGTCGGCCATCGGATCAGCTCCCTTGGTCGAGGCCTTTCAGACCTCGAGCAGCTCCTGTTCCTTGTGCTGCAACATGCGGTCGATCTCGGCCACGTAGTCGTGGGTGAGCTTCTCGAGCTCCTTCTCCGCCCGTTCGAGCTCGTCGTTCGAGATGTCGCCGTCCTTCTCCAGGCCCTCGAGGTCGTGGCGGGCGGCCCGTCGCACGTTGCGGATGGCGACCCTCGCCTCCTCGCCCTTGTGCTTGGCCAGCTTGACGAAGTCCTTGCGGCGGTCTTCGGTGAGCGGCGGGAAGCTGAGGCGGACGACGGTGCCGTCGTTCGACGGGTTGATGCCGAGGTCGGAGTTCTGGATGGCCTTCTCGATGGCCTTCAGCGCGGTCTTGTCGTACGGCGTGATGACGAGCAGCCGTGCTTCGGGCACGTTGAAGCCGGCGATCTGCTGCATCGGGACCTCGGAGCCGTAGTAGTCGACCCGCAGGTGCTCGACCAGGGCCGGCGTGGCCCTTCCGGTGCGGATGGCGCTGAAGTCGGACTGCAGGTGGCCGACCGCCTTGGCCATCTTCTCCTTGGTGTCGGCGAAGACGGCGCCGATGAGGGAGTCGTCGTCCATCATCGGATCAGCGTACCGATCGTCTCCCCTTCCAGGGCGCGACGCAGGGTGCCCGGGGTGCTGATGTCGAACACCAGGATCGGGAGGCCGTTCTCCTTGCAGAGGGTGAAGGCGGTGAGGTCCATGACCCGCAGCTCCCTGGCGATGGCCTCGCCGAAGGTGACCTCTTCGTACTTGGTGGCGGTGTCGTCGAGCCTCGGGTCGGCGCTGTAGACGCCGTCGACGCCACCGTGGGTGCCCTTGAGGAGGACGTCGGCCTCGATCTCGACCGCCCTGAGCGCGGCCGGGGTGTCGGTGGTGAAGAACGGGTTGCCCATGCCGGCGGCGAAGATGACGACCCTGCCCTTTTCGAGGTGGCGCTGGGCCCTTCTTCTGATGAAGGGCTCGGCGACCTCTTGCATGTGGATGGCACTCTGGACCCTCGTCGGCTGGCCCTGCCGTTCCAGCGAGTCCTGGAGGGCGAGGGCGTTGATGACGGTCGCCAACATGCCCATATGGTCGGCGGTGGCCCGGTCCATGCCGGCCTTCTCGCCGGTCTGGCCCCGCCAGATGTTGCCGCCGCCGACGACGACCGCGATCTGCACGCCCAGCTCCTGGGTACACTCCGCGATCTCGGCGGCGATGCGGTCGACGATGGCGCCGTCGATGGTCTCGTCGACGTGGCTCGAGGCGAAGGCTTCGCCCGACATCTTGAGCACGACGCGGGACCAGCGGGGCTTTGCCACGACCTCTCGGTCTAGCCGATGACGACCTGGGCGAACCGCACGACCCTGGCCCCGCCGAGCACCTGCTGGACGCTCTGCTTGTCGTCCTTGGCGTAGGGCTGCTCGAGCAGGACCCGCTCCTTCACCCAGCCGTTGAGCATCCCTTCGGCGATCTTGGGCAGGGCGGCCTCGGGCTTGCCGGTGTTGCGGGCCACGTTCTCGAGGGTCTTGCGCTCCTCGTCGAGGACGTCTTTGGGGATGTCGTCGCGGCTCAGGTACTTCGGCTTGCCGAAGGCGATGTGGACGGCGATGTCGTGGGCCAGCTCGTCGCTGCCGTTCTCCAGGATCACGGCCACGGCGTTGACGCCCCTCCCGTCCTGGCGGTGGACGTAGGTATCGAGGACCTGGTTCTCGCCCTGGGCCTCGAGCCTCGCCACCTGTCCGAGCTCGATGTTCTCCTTCAGGGTGATGCGGAGGTTGTCGAGGTCGTCCTGGCGCTCGTTGACGGCCTCTTCGCCGTTCTTGGCCACCAGCTCGGCCAGGTCGCCGGCGAGGTTGACGAAGTCGGCGTTCTTGGCCACGAAATCGGTCTCGCACTTGAGCTGGACGATGGCGGCTACCTGGCCCTCTCTTGCCACCTCTACTGCGCCCTGGGCGTTCTCCCGGTCGGCCCGCTCGGCCGCCTTGCCCAGGCCTTTTTCCCTCAGCCATTTCGACGCGGCGGTGAAGTCGCCGTCGTTCTCGGTGAGGGCCCGCTTGGCGTCCATCATGCCGGCGCCGGTGGCGTCCCTCAGCTTCTTCACGTCTTGTGCGGTGAACTCGGCCATCTCTGTTAGCTGCCCTGCTCTCCGGTGGTCTCGGCGGTTTCGGCGGTTTCAGTGGTCGCGGTCTCGGCCGTTGCCTCGGTCGCGGTCTCGGTGTTCGCTTCGGTCGTTGCCTCGGGCGCGGTCTCGGCCGCGGCGTCGGGCGCGGCGTCTTCCGACTCGGCCGGGGCCGCGGCCGCCAGGCGGGCTTCGCGCTCGGCCTGGGCGGCGGCGGCCTGACGGCGGGCCTCGGCCTGCTGCTCGGCCCGGGCCGCTTCCTGCTCGGGCGTGAGCGCCTGGGGCACGGGCGCGGCGGTGGCGGCGCTGCGGCCGGTGCGGCGGGCGTGGATGTGCTGGCCTTCCTTGACCGCGTCGGCGATGACCCGGCACATCAGGCTGCCGGCCCGGATGGCGTCGTCGTTGCCGGGGATCACGAAGTCGATGACGTCGGGGTCGCAGTTGGTGTCGACCACGGCCACGATCGGCAGGCCGAGCTTGTTGGCCTCGGTCACGCCGATGTGTTCCTTCTTGGTGTCGATGATGAACACCGCCTCGGGCAGCTTGTTCATGTTGCGGATGCCGCCCAGGTTGCGCTGGAGCTTCTCAAGCTCGCGGCTGAGCATCAGCGCTTCCTTCTTGGGCATGGCCTCGAAGTCGCCGACGGCCCGCATTCGCTCGAGCTCCTGGAGCTTCTTGACCCGGCCGCTGATGGTGTTGAAGTTCGTCAACATGCCGCCGAGCCAGCGCTCGTTGATGTAGGGCATTCCGCACTCGTCGGCGAAACGGGCGATCGGGTCCTGGGTCTGCTTCTTGGTGCCGATGAACAGGATCGTGCCGCCGTTGGCGACCAGGTCGCGGACGTAGATGTAGGCCTTCTCGACGCCCGACAGGGTCTGGTTCAGGTCGAGGATGTAGATGCCGTTGCGCTCGCCGAAGATGTAGCGCTTCATCTTCGGGTTCCAGCGGCGGGTCTGGTGCCCGAAGTGGACGCCCGCTTCGAGCAGTTGTCGCATGGTGACGACGGCCATGGTTTTTGGTTTCCTTCCCATCGGTTCGGTTGAATCACCCGGGCGTGGCACCTTCCGGCCCGGTTCGGGTCGGTGGGTGACCGTGGGTTGTCGCCACAGGTGGTGCGTTGGCCTGGCAGGGTTGCCGAGCGGTTGACCAGTGTAGTGGGCCGGGGCGGCTAGCTCCCAGCCGACTCCTGCCGTGGGCGCTCGGTCGGCGCCGTCCCACGGCGGGCTCAGTGCCACGGCGGGGTCAGTGCCACGGCATCGTCAGGAGGGCGGCGGCCACGAGCGCGCCGGCGGCATCGGCGGCCACGGCCGTCCTCTGGCTGTAGGCCCAGTCGACCAGGTGGCCGCCGAGGCTTCGGCACGTCGGTGGTTGCCGGGCGATGGCCCGCCCGATCTCGGCCGTGGCCTCGGGCGAGCCCGGCAGATTGGTGTGGTCGAAGACCGACGTGCCCCCGTAGGGCGTCACCACGGCGTTGGCCACGTCGTCGCCGTCGTCGGGCCCGAGCACCGACCGCACGTTGGGCACCACCGGATCGCCCCGGGCCGCGACCGACACCACGTGGGTCGCGCTCGGCCACCTCGCCGACGCCAGGGCGCGCAGGAACCCCGATCGTTCCGTCATCTGTTCGATCGACATCGGCAGCGGCTGGCCCGTGGCGGCCACGAGGGTGGCCAGGTCGGTCCCGTCGTGGGGCGTGCCCAGCGTGACGACCGTCGCCGGCGCCACGCCCGCGGGCCAGCCCGACCCGTCGCCGAGCGCGGCGCGGGCCACCAGGCCGCCTTGGGAATGGGCGATCACGTCGACGGGCACGCCGGGGTTGGCGGACGCCAGCTCCCGCAGGCGCGCCGCCAGCCGGCGACCCGCCTCGGCGATGTCGATGTGGGTGTCGTCGGTGGTGTAGGCACCACCTCCTTCCCGGTAGCTGAATTGGTGGACGTCGCCGGGCGCGTAGCCGAGCGTGTCGGTGTCGACGTCGAGCACGGCGGCGTGGCCGGTCGCCGAGCCGAGCCCTCCGACGAGGACCGCGATCCGTCGCCGCCCTCCCGGTGGGGCTCTTGGCACCGGCTCGGACGCCGGCGTGCAGTTGGCTTGGTCGGCCTCCCACCCGCTGG
>JAXDPV010000062.1:0-9046 GCA_034668185.1 Actinomycetota bacterium | reverse complement strand
CGTCGACCACGTTGGCGGTCCAGGCGTCGGCGTAGGCGGCGTTGCCGATGTCCATCCACCAATGGCCGCCGTATCCCTTCCACTCGACCCGCTTGTTCTTGGTGTCCGTGAGGAACCACTCGGGATGGCTCTTGTCGGCGTCGGCGTAGCCCACCCCCGTCGGCCGCTCGGCGTCGTCCTGGCCGTTGGTGACGGCGTAGTCCCTCGTCGAGGACATGTCCTTGTAGACCAGCACGATCGTCTTGGGGCTCCTGGCCTTGATCGCCGGGATGCGGTTGGCTTCCCAGGCGTTCATGATGACCACGCTGTACTGGCTCGGGTCGGTGGCGTTGGCGTCGCCCGGCCTCAGTGCCAGCAGGCCTGTGGCCGCCGTGGGGTCGTGGGGCTGGACGGTCGTGGTGGTTTCGCCGGGCTGTGCGTTGGCTGTGATTGTTGTCGTCGGTGGCTTGGCTTGGCTTGGGTTTCGGTCGGCGTTGGTACACGCCGTCGTGGCCAACATGACGCAGGCAACAACGACACCGAGCGCGGGGGGACGCATCCCGGCAAGTGTGGTCGACTCCAGAGCGCTAGCTGGCGCGGCTGTCTGGTTGTCGTCTTCTCCGTTGTTCAGCGCGGCCGCGCCGGTGCGGCCCGGCGAGGGGGTGCCGAGCGGGTGTCGCCGGCGGGACTGGCGAGCTGTCGTTCGAGCGCGGCGAAGGCGTCGATGATGGCGCGTGCCTCGAAGGCTCGATTCCGCCGGCCCACGTTGACCTGCCGGACGATGTCGGCCGTGGCGAGGCGGTTCATGGCCTCGTTGGTTGCCTGGAAGCTCCGTCCGATCAGGTCGGCAGCGCTGGCGACGGAGACGACGGGCGCACCTGGGAGCACGGCCAGCAGGCGTTCGGCCGCTGACCCAGCGCGCATGCGCCCCAGCGTGGTCCGCCATCGGTCTTGGATGCGCTCGACCTTGGATTCGAAGGCAAGGGCGTCATCGACGGCCCGCCGGCAGGCAGCCGAGAACAGCCCGATCCATTGATTGATGCCGTCGTGGGCCGCGGCACCGTCAGTTCGCCCGCGGTAGCGGGTCGCCGTGAGCCCTTCGATGTAGGAAGCCGACCATGTCGCGAGGACAAGTGACACGGGCGGCAGTACATGGGGGGCGATGCCCCGGCGACGGAGGGTCACGTGGACGAGCGCCCGCCCGGTGCGGCCGTTGCCGTCGATGAAGGGATGGATGGTCTCGAATTGGGCGTGGGCGATGGCCGCCTGCGCGACCGCGGGGAGGCTGTCGTCGTTGAGGAACGCGCAGAGGTCTCGGAGGAGGTCCTCGACGTGCTCCGGTGGTGGGGGGACGAAGGCGGCGGAGCACGGATTGAAGCTGCTCCCCCCAATCCAGTTCTGCTCGCGTCGCAGGCGGCCCGCATGTTCGCTCAGGCGCGTCTCCGAGAGGAGACGCTCGTGGAGGGCGAGCAACCCGTCGACGGTGATTGTGTCGGCACCGGCCATGCTCTCCACGGCCCATGTCATGGCCCGGATGTTGCCGAGCACCTCCTCGGCAGTGACGTCGGCGCTCGCCTCGCCGGCCGCTCGTGCCGCTTCTGCCCGCAGCAGCCTTCGCCCCCCGACCACGAGGCCCTCGATGTAGGACGAGGCCACGGACTCGGCTCGCAGCAGGAGTCGGGCGAGCGTTTCGGTGTCTACCAGCGTCTTGGCGGTGGCGTTCAGCCGCACGATCGCCCTCTCGGCGTCGGCCACGTCGGCGGCCACGTCGCCGTTGAGCTGGAACGACCTGCCGGCGAGAGGGTCGGGTACGTAGGCTTCGTACTCACACCCCTGGCGGTCGCGCCTTGGCAAGTCGCCGACGATTCTCGACCGCCATCGCCGTTTGACAACCTTGCTCACGTGGGCTCCTTATTCAAGGAAAGAGTATAACCTTGAATTGTGAGCTCGGCATTTCAAGGATCGAGTCCTGCCGTCGGCGCTCCCGGGGTGATTCGAACACCCGACGCACGGTTTAGGAAACCGACGCTCTATCCCCTGAGCTACGGGAGCTTGCCTTCAAAAGGGCAGGTCAGAGCATAGGTCTACGCCGAGCGTCTTCAGCGCGCTCCGTCAGACGAATTGCTGGGTGAGCTCGGCGACCTCGTCGAAGTTCTTCTTGATGTCCGGTAGGGACTGGCTGCCGTCGCGGTAGGCCTGCTTGGACATGTCCTTGTCCCCGAAGCGAAGTCGCCCGGAGTCGCTGTCGATGACATCGGCGACCAACAGGGTGCCCGTCTCGCGGTCGAAGCCGCATTCGATCTTGAAGTCGAAGTAGGTGCCGCCGAGAGCCGCCCACGCTTGCTCGACGATCTCGAAGGTCCGGAGGGTGAGCTCGCGGAGCTGTTCGACGAGCTCAGGGGTGACCGCGGCGTACCGACTCTGCGACAGCGGCTGCTCGCTGAGGAGGTCACCTGCGTCGACGGCGCCGAGGAGAATTGCCGCCTCAGTGTTGGCCACGAAACGCCGCAACACGCCGTCCGCGAAGTCGAACTCCAGGAGCGGATCATGGTTGGCATCGTCCTTCTCGAAGAGTTCGAAGACGAGATCGGCAAACACGGTGCCGTCGGCGATGTCCGGGTTCCGGTCGAGGAAACTGCCGGTGGCGATCCGTCGGGCGACGAGCTCGAGCGGGATCATCTCGACGTTGCGGGCCCGGAAGGTGACCGGGTCGAGCTGCTCGACAAAGTGAGTGGGCACGCCATTGGCCTCGAGCAGGCGGAAGACGTTGCAGGTCGTCGTCGTAGACGACGCGCCCTTGCCGTCGATGACATCGCGCCTGGCCCCGTCGCCCGCGGTGATGTCGTCCTTGCTCCGGACCAGGACCGTGCCGTCGCCGGCGTCGATGATGGTCTTGGTCTTGCCTTCGTTGAGCGCGGCGAAGCGCTCCGCCGGTGTCGGGGTCGTTCCCATCGTCTTGTCCTCCATCGCTTGGTCGATCGCCGCGACAAGTCCTTGCATCCGTTGGATGCGGTCGGCCAGCAACCCGCGTTGGTAGGCGAGATGCTCGGCTGCATCCCTCGGCGAAGCGAGGACGGCGGCGATGTGATCAAGAGAGAACCCGAGTTCGCGGTAGAAGAGGATCTGTTGCAGCCTCTCGAGGTCGGCGTCGTCGTACAGGCGGTAGCCCGACGACGATCGTCCAGCCGGCGACAGCAACCCGATGTGCTCGTAGTGGTGCAGCGTTCGGACCGTGACGCCCGACCACTGCGCAACCTCTCCGACCGTGTAGCCCATGTTCTCCCTCCGATGGTGACTCAACAGCCTGACGCAACGTCGGGGTCAAGGGAATTGTTCTGTTCCGATCGGGTGAGGCGGTGGAGGACCAGGGCCGCAAGGGCGAGGGCGAGGGTCAGGGCGAGCGGGAGCGCGGGGGAGCCGCCGGTGGCGGGGAGGGTGCCGGTGGGGATGGGGGCGGCGGGAAGTTCGGTGGCCTGCTGACTGGGGGGCGCCAAGGGCAAGGGCACGGCACCGCCGGCCGAAGCGGCGAGGACCCGTGGGAGCTCGGGGGTGAAGGTGGGGGCGCTGCGGACGGGCAGCCCGGTGGCTTCGTAGCCGGCGGCGAGGCGGATGAGGGTGGGCTCGGCGAACTCGCGGCCGAGGAGCTCCATCCCGATGGGGAGCGCGACCCGTTGGGCGGTGAGAGCGGTGAAGGCGGCGGGCAGGGTGAGGGCGGGAAAACCGCTGAAGGGGCTGAGGCGGTTGTTGTTGCCGGTCGAGGGCGGACCGTTGACCTGCGGGACCGAGAGGACCGACGGGTACATCAGCGCATCGAGCGGGGCGCCGATGGCGGTCCCGTCCAACCTCTTGTTGTCCAAGGCGGCCGAGAGACGCGGCACCACGTAGTCGCGGCGCTCCTTGGTGTTGGTGTCGTACTGAGGATTGGCGTAGCGGGTCGCCCCGGCGGCGCCGTACGAAGCGAAGTTGGCCGTCCTCGACGATTCGTAGCCGAGGCTGGCGGCGACCTCCTCGAACGAGCGCTTGTGGTTGTCGACCGAAGACGGCCATGACTGCAGGTACTGGGTCAGGTGGTCGCGGAACTCGTACATGCTCACGCTCGAATACGACGTGATCGAGTTGAGGTCGGGGATGTCGACGTCGACCACCGTCGCTCCGGCGGCGGCCATGCGGGCGATGGCCGTGGCCATGGCGGCCAGGACATCCGGGTCGGTGCCGAACAACGCCCGCACTACGCCGATGCGGGCGCCCCTGAGCCCGTCGGGGTCGGCGGACCCCAGGTAGTCGGTGGTAGGGCCCACGCCGGTGATGGCCTGGTACTGCGACGGGCTCGACATCAACGTGGCCTCGTCATCACGGCGCAGGGCGACCGTGTTCTGGCCGCTGGAAGGGCTCGGGTCGAAGCCGACCATGGCCGCCAGCAGGCGGGCGCAGTCGGCCACGATGCGGCACATCGGCCCGCTGGTGTCCTGGAAATGAGCCAGAGGAAGGATGCCGTCGATGCTCGTCAGCCGCAGGCTCGGCCGGATGCCGACCAGCCCCTGCGCGCTCGAAGGCACCCGGATCGATCCGCCGGTGTCGGTGCCGAGCCCGGCCATGGCGAAGCTGGCGGCCACGGCCGCGCCGGTGCCGCTGCTCGAGCCGCCGGGCCCACGGGTCGGGTCGTAGGGGTTGTGGACCTGGCCGCCGACAGAGCTGCTGCCCCCGAAGCCGAAGGCGAACTCGTCGAGGTTGGCCTTGCCCAGGATCACCGCCCCCGCCCGACGCAGCCGAGCGACGACGAAGGCGTCGTCGGGTGGGCGGGACCCGGCCAAGGCCAGCGCGCCCCCCGTCGTCGGCAGGTCGGCGGTGTCGATGTTGTCCTTCAACAGCAGGGGTACGCAGTGCAACGGCCCCGTCGGACCACCGCCGGCCCGGTACGCGGCGTCGAGCTGGGCCGCCCGGGCCAAGGCCAGAGCGGCGTCGACGGCGATGACGCTCTGCAACGTCGGGCCCTGGCGGTCGTAAGCGGAGATGCGGTCGAGGTAGCCCTGGACCAACTCGACGCACGTCAGTGTCCCGGCGGCGAAGGCCGCCTGCGCCTGGGAGATCGTCGCCTCGACCCATCGGAAGGGAGCCGGCGAGGCCGACGCCGGCGCCGGGCTCGCCAACAACAGGGCGGCGATCACCAGGAAGACGAACGATGAGCGGCGGTGCGGGGAAGGCATCGTGCGGGCTTCGCCGGCCCACGATCCGCGACCTCCAACAGGGCGGTGAACACCTCCTGACGCCGGCCCGACAGAAATCGGACTCCTGCGTTGTCTGCAATAATGCAGGAAGTGCAAGAACAGCCGCTTGGCGGCCTCAGGGAGCGGAAGAAGTGGCGGACGCACAAGGCGTTGTCGCTGGCCGCGGGCGAGTTGGTGACGGCACGGGGGCTGGAGTCGGTGACGGTCGAGGACATCGCCGCCGCCGCCGACGTGTCGGTGCGGACCTTCTTCAACTACTTCTCGTGCAAGGAAGAGGCCATCGTCGGGGTCGAGCCGGGGGTCCTGGCCGAGATGGCCGAGGAGCTGAGGCAGCGCCCAACGGATGAATCTCCGGCGGAGGCGTTGCGGGCGGTGCTGCTGGCCGAGGTCGATGCCGACGGGATGCTCAGGCGCTGGCGCCTACGCAACGAGCTCGTCCAGCGCTACCCGAATCTGCTGCCGAGGTACCTGGCGTCGATGGTCGAGCTCGAGGACGTGCTGACGACCGCCCTTGCCGACCGCATCGGCGTCGACGAGCACAAAGACCACCGCCCCCGGGTGCTGGTGGCCGCCGCCCTGGCCGTCTTGAGGTCGACCCTCGGCTGGTGGGCCGACGACGCCAACCGGAGCACGACCAAGAAGCTCACCGACGTCCTCGAGCGCACCTTCGCCACGCTCGTCCCCGACCTACCCAGGAACGAATGACCACCCTCGAACTCGAAGCCGCGCCGCCCCGATTCACCCACCGCCAGATCCTGCTGATCTTCAGCGGCCTCATGCTCGGGATGCTCCTCGCCGCCCTCGACCAGACGATCGTGGCCACCGCCCTGCCCACGATCACCAGGGAGCTCGGCGGCCTAGACCACCTCTCGTGGGTCGTCACCGCCTACCTCCTCGCCTCGACCGTCTCGACCCCGCTCTACGGCAAGCTCGGCGACCTCTACGGCCGCAAGCGCCTCTTCCAGGTCGCCATCGTCGTCTTCCTCGCCGGCAGCATCCTCTGCGGCATCTCCCAGACGATGGTGCAGCTCATCGCCTTCCGGGCGATCCAGGGCCTCGGCGGCGGCGGCCTCATCGTGCTCGCCCAGGCGATAATCGCCGAGATCGTCTCGCCCAGAGAACGGGGCCGCTACCAGGGCTACTTCGGGGCCGTGTTCGGCGCGGCCAGCGTCGCCGGCCCGCTGCTCGGCGGCTTCCTCACCGACCACGTCTCCTGGCGCTGGGTCTTCTACGTCAACCTGCCGGTGGCCATCGTCGCCCTCATGGTGACCGCCATCGTGCTGCCCACCTCGGTGCGCCAAGGCAACGCCAAGGTCGACTACGTGGGCTCCGCCATCCTCACCCTCGCCATCAGTTGCGTGGTCCTCTTCACCACTTGGGGCGGCACGCAATACGCCTGGGACGCGCCGATCATGCTCGGGATCGCCGCCGCCGCCATCGCCCTGCTGGCCGTGCTGGTGGTCGTCGAACGGAGGGTCGACGAACCCATCGTCCCGATCCACCTCTTCCGGGCCACCACGTTCAAGGTGGCCTCGGCGGTGAGCTTCATCGTCGGCATCGCGATGTTCGGGGCCATCAGCTTCCTGCCCCTCTTCCTCCAGGTCGTGAACGGCGCCTCGGCCACCAACTCGGGCCTGCTGATCCTCCCGCTCATGCTCGGCCTCCTGAGCGCGTCGATGGCGTCGGGCCAGATCATCACCCGCACCGGCCGGTATAAGGTCTTCCCGGTCACCGGCTGCGCCACCGCGACCGTCGCCCTCTACCTGCTCTCGACGATGGGCCCGGGCACGAGCCAGACCACCGTGACCCTGTACATGGTTGTGCTCGGCGTCGGCATCGGCCTCACCATGCAGACCCTCGTCCTGGCTGTCCAGAACTCGGTCCGCATCACCGAGCTCGGCGTGGCCACGTCGTCGATCAGCTTCTTCCGCTCGATGGGGGGCGCCATCGGCGTCGCCCTCTTCGGCGCCATCTTCAACAACCGGCTCGCCCACCGGGGAACGTCGGCCGCGGCCTACTCCGACTCCATCACCGGCGTCTTCCTCTACGCCGTGCCCCTCGTGGTGCTGGCCTTCGCCCTCACCTGGCTGCTGAAAGAGGTGCCGCTGCGCTCGAGCAACAGCGCGCACCACTCGTCGTTGATGGTCGAATAGGCGGCCATGGACGAGATGGGCACCGGCATCGATGTCGACGCCGCCGCCCGCCGCCTCCACGGCGTCGCCCACCGCACGCCGGTGCTCACCTCGACGACGCTCGACGAGCGGGCCGGGGGCCAGGTCTTCGTCAAGGCCGAGAACCTCCAACGCAGCGGCGCCTTCAAGTTCAGGGGCGCCTACAACAAGCTGGCCTCGCTCGATCCGGGCACCAGGGCCAAGGGCGTGGTCGCCTTCTCGTCGGGCAACCACGCCGGTGCCGTCGCCCTCGCGGCCAAGCTCTTCGGCATCCGAGCCGTCATCCTCATGCCCACCGACGCCCCCGAGGCCAAGGTCGCGGCCACCGAGGGATACGGCGCCGAGGTCGTCACCTTCGACCGCTTCGCCGACGACCGGGAAGCGCTGGCCCGCGCCCTCACCGAGGAACGGGGCCTCACCCTGGTGCCGCCCTACGACGACCCGTTCGTCATCGCCGGTCAGGGCACGGCCGCCCGTGAGCTCCTCGAAGACGTCCCCGACCTCGACGTGATCGTCGTCCCCGTCGGCGGTGGGGGGTTGGCCGCGGGCACGTGCATCGCCGCCGCCGCCGCCACCGGCGTCAAGGTCGTCGGCGTCGAGCCGGCAGCCGGCGACGACACCCTGCGGTCGCTCGTCGCCGGCGAGCGGGTCGCGATCGCGGTGCCGCAGACCATCGCCGACGGGCAGGCGGTGGCCACGCCTGGCGCGCTGACGTTCCCGATCAACCAACGCCACCTCGAACGCATCGACCTGGTCACCGACGACGAGCTCGTCGACGCCATGCGCTTCTGCTTCGATCGGATGAAGTTGGTCGCCGAGCCGAGCGGTGTGTGCGCCATCGCCGCGCTCCTCCAGGGCAAGGTCGGCTACGGCCGGGTCGGGGTGATCCTGTCGGGCGGCAACGTGGGCGCGGCCCGGTTCGCCGAGCTACTCGGGCGGGACGTCGAGCGACAGTGACGCCGAGTTGATGCAGTAGCGCAGCCCGCCGGCGTCGCGGGGGCCGTCGTCGAAGACGTGCCCGAGGTGGCCGTCGCACTTGGCGCACCGCACCTCGGTGCGGACCATGCCGTGGGAACGGTCTTCGATCAAGGTGACATTCTCCCGCTCGGCCGGCGTGGTGAAGCTCGGCCACCCACTGCCCGAGTCGAACTTGGTCGACGACGAGAACAGCGTGGCCCCGCACCCGGCGCAGCGGTACGTGCCGTCGTCGTGGCAGTCGACGTACTTGCCGGTGAAGGCCCGCTCGGTCCCGCCGCCCCGCAACACCGCGTACTGCTCGGGCGTCAGCGAGGAACGCCACTCATCGTCGGTCTTCTCGATCTCCGGGCTCATGGCCACCATTCTGCCCCGACTCCCTGGCGGCGGCGCCGTAGATGCCCCGGGCCATCAGCGAGAGCTCGCCCGCCCGCACCGCCGAGTACACCCGGGCCCTGGCCGCGTGTACCGAAGCCGACGACGGCGACGCCTGGGCCGCCCATTCGACCAGTTGCGCGGCCAGGTGGGGCGACGACGACACCACCGCCTCGGCCCGCTCGACCAACCGCTCGACACCGCCGGCCAAGGCCGCCACCTCGGTAGCCACCACCGCATCGGGCGCCGGCTTCAGCCGGGCCGGGTTGCCGTCGTACCAACCGCCGTACAGCCGCCAGATGTTGCGCACCACGAACTCGG
>JAXDPV010000061.1:0-2850 GCA_034668185.1 Actinomycetota bacterium | reverse complement strand
AAGCTGCAGGCTGAGGTCCGGGATCGAGGGCCATCCTGCCCTGAGGGTGAAGGCGGTCGGGGGGCCGACGGCGAGCACGCGCAGAGTGTACGTCGCCGAGGAAGGGTAGGCGCCGACGCCGGTGACGAAGTACACGACGTGCTCGCTGTTCCCGCTCGTGTTCCTGGACGAAGCCACCACCAGCCCCGAAGGATCAGTGAGCTCCAAGTCCAGATCGGAGTTCGGAGTCGCCGGACTCCAATCGAGATAGGCGTCGAGTTGCCCGTTCTTCGACACCCGAAGCGGGTAGGTGGAGGTTGACCTACCCCCAGAGAACGGTACGGGAGTCGGGTCCCGCCGTAGTACCTATCCGAAGCGACGAATGCTGGCGGCACCCGGATCTTGATGAACCTCAATTCCCAAGAGTTGCGCCAGTTGGTGCACCATCGCTCGTGAGGTGTTGTCATCACCCCACATCCGATTCTTCAGCCGACCGAGCGCAAGAGCTTGACGCGCCGTCCATCGGATGTCTCGAAGTGGGGACTCGAAGCGATTGGGTCGTCGTCAGGCATTCCCACCGCGACGATCTCGTGCCGATCCAATCGAACGGTTCCCATGACGTTCCGAACGATGATCTGGTCGTCGGTCACCCTCACCGCCACAGAGAACGCGCGATAAGCAACGATGAGTAGACACAGTGCTGCTGTCAGGAACAGTCCGCGGGCCCACAGCGGGGGTGGCGCTTTTGGTGGGTTCGCCAAGCCGACGACCGCAGCGCTTGCTGACAGAACCAGGGTCATCGCACCAAAGGTCACGCGGATTCCCCAACGCTTGTATATGTGGGGGTACCCGGACGTCAACATCTCAGCGCGCAAGTCGTGTCTGCAATACCTATCGTCGAGGCGTTCACAACGCGAAGCGTAAGCCCAGTCAGGCCTGCGCTGGCGGCCGCACCACCGACACTGAGCGAGAAGTACGAAATTGCGGACATGGCAAGTCTGTGCCGTTGCTATCCACAGGGGCGAAAGCAGGTCGGCACCTCTGTTCGGTTGTGTCGGTGGTGTTACTCGGACTGCTCGTCGACGTCGGAGAAAGAGAAGTAGACGGCCATCTTCGCTTCTGTCTCAGGACCTTCGACCTCTAGGCAGAACGTGACATCGAGGATGTCGATGTCACCGAGCTCCTCGATTGCGTCCGCCACCTTTCGCAGCAGCCGCGGCACGTCCGCTTCTGAGTCACTGACAGCGAACTGCTGACACGTCCATCCCCGGGCGCGCTCGATCGCGTCCCGCGAGATGGGTCGGTGTGTCTCACTCATGTTGCTCCTATCGTCATAGAGCGACAGCGCAGGCAGGCACGAACGGTCCGCAGGCGGGCGAGAGCCACTTCCCAAGCAGCCACAACGTGACCAGTGCTCCAGCGCCGGCCGCACCGGCTCCATAGTTCGGTTGCCAGTTCGCCGAGGTGCTTGTCGTCGGATACTGCGCGAGGTAGGCGCCACGCGTTGTTGGAGTTGCGCTGAAGTCGCTCTGTCTCTTCTGCTTGTTCCGCTCACCCCTAATCTTCTCGTTGTACTTCTGCTTCTGATTGGCGCCGTTGTACGCCTTCCGGTCGTACGGTTCGCCAGCAGCCTTCCGGCGCAGAGCCTCCTGCTCGGCCTGATTCAACGCCTTCTCGGACGCGAGCCCAGTCAGGTCGAAGCAGTTGACCGGATCACCCGAGCAGTAGTCGTAGTCGTTGGCGCTGCCGCCTTCGATGGGGTCGACAGAGAGGAAGCGGCCGAGGGCGGGGTCGTAGAGGCGGACGCCCATGCGGATCAGCTTGAGGTTGCCGCCGGTGGCGAAGCGCTCCTGGCTTCCGAGCCAACCGAGGCGCCCGGGTGGCGGCACGGCGGCGACACCGAACTCGTCGGTGGCCGGAGCGGCGGTGAAGGCGCCGGCGGCGTCGGTCGTGCCCACGATGTCGCCGTGGGCGTTCGCGATCGGGTACGTCGGCGTCGTGCCGGTATAGGTGGCGAGCAGCCCGCCCGGGCCGGACACGTAGGTGGTGACCGTCCCGTCCGCGCCCCGGGTGTAGGACGGAGCGTCGCCGCTCGAGGAGTAGCCGTAGGCATCGTCCATCGACATGGCCCCGGTGGCGTCGTCCCGGACCGAGCGGTGGATGACGCGGCCGGACGGGGCCAGGGTTTCGAGGGTCGTCACGCTGCCGTCGTCGAGCGAGACGGCGTGGTCGGCGGCGTCGTACGCGATGACCTCTTTGCTGGGCGCGCTGGGATAGTCGACGTTCAAGGTTGCGGTCCCGTTGCCGGGTGTGGGCGTCACGACGACGGTGTACGCGCCCGAGGCGACCGATGCCGTGATCGACTTCGGCGAGGTTGCCGAGAGGTCCTGCGCGACGACGTTGCCGTTTGCGTCCTTGAGCACGAGGTCGGCGCGGAATGCGCTCAGGTCTGCAGGAGCTCGGGTGACAGCAGTGAAGCCGGGCACGGTCAGGTCGGCCGAGTTGTTCACCAGCTCGACCGTGTACGCCCCAGCGGAAGGAGTCGCCACCGAGGGCACACTCAGCGTGCCTGAGGTCGAGCGGGCTGACCCGACGAGCTGCCCGGAAGCGTTCTTGACGTTGAGGGACACGTCCGCGTATGCGAGTCGCTGGCTCGTGACCGCGAGGTCGACGACGGCGTAGCCTGCGGGTTCATTGGAGACGAGGCGAGCCTTGTAGTCGCCGGTCCCGCTCGTCGGGACGGTGTAGGACAGGTGCAGGGGCTGGGCCGAGGTTCTCGCGGTTTGCGCCACGAGCGAGCCCGAGGGACCGAGAAGCTGCAGGCTGAGGTCCGGGATCGAGGGCCATCCTGCCCTGAGGGTGAAGGCGGTC
>JAXDPV010000060.1:0-4132 GCA_034668185.1 Actinomycetota bacterium | reverse complement strand
CCTCGTAGAGCCCGGTCTGGGTGTAGTTGAAGACGAAGTTGGCGCTCCATCGGCCCGAGCTGGTCGTGCCCGAGCCGCTGGTGAGGAACGCGCCGCTCGGTGAGTAGAGGCTGAGGGTCACGGTCGTCTGGTTGCTGGTGCCGCCGGCGACGAGGTCGAAGTTGTCGCCCGGGTTGGCGCACCCGCCGGCGCGCAGCGTGCGGAAGGTGTCGATGGCGACCGTCGGCGTGGGCGCGGGCTGGGCCAGCGCCGGCAAGGTCACGACGGCCAGCAGCGCCGCGACCAGGGCCGAGGCGGCGAGGAGGCGCCGCGACATCGAAGCCTCAGCCCCCCACGAGGTAGCCGGCGAAGTAGGCGCCGGGCGTACACGTGGGCGAGGTGCACTCGGCGTGGAGCTCGAGCTTCTGGCCGGCGGTGAACACGATCGGGGCCACGAAGTGGTAGTCGAGGTCGCGGAAGTTCGACAGGTCGACGACGAGGAGCGCAGTGCCGTTGCGCCGGATCTGCAACGGGCCCGACTCGCCGGCCGGGTTCTGCAACACGATGTCGGTGAGCTGCAGGGTCGAACCCGCGGGCACCTCGTAGGACTCGGTGCCCTTGTCGGTGAGGAAGAGCCGGCCGCCGACGGTGTTGGCGCCGGCGGCCACGACGCCGCTCGCCGTGCCCGTCGACGACGCCCCCGATGCCGAGCCGGCGCCGCCGCCGCCCGAGCCCGAGCCCGAACCGCCGCCGATCGTCGGCGGGGCCACGGCCTCGACCGCGGCCTCCTTGGCCGCCGATCGCACCGCCGGCTTCAACAGCGCGAACCAGAGACCGGTCAGCAACAGCAGGCCCAAGAGTGAGAACAGCACCGCCCGCCGCAACCAGGGCGGCGACGTCGCCTCCTGCACCATCATCCCCTGGGCCGTGCCGAGGGGCGCGCCCTCCTCGTCGACCACGACCGAGAACATGCGGGTGAGCGGCGGTCCCTTTCGGAACGTCTTGGTCGGCCGGATCTTGACCTTCACGAACGACGCCGAGTTCGGCGCCACCGCGATCGTCGGAGGCTCGACGGCGAAGGCCAGCAGCCCGTCGGGGTCGACGGCCGTGACCGTCGCCGAGATGGGTTTCGTGCCCTGGTTGTCGATGGCAACCTCGTGCATGGCCGAGCGCCGGCCGCGCGACGTGCGGGGCGTGACCTCGACCGTGACCGCGAGGAACGGGGCCACGTCCAGCGTGCCCTCCTCGACCACCGAGCCGGCGGGGTCCTCCTGCGAGGCGACCCGCACGCCGAAGGGCACAGGACCGCTGGGTCCGCCGGCCACGGCCAACGGCGTGAACGTGACCGTCACGGTGGCGTCGGCGCCGGGGAACAGCGACACCGACGCCGGCGTCACCGTCGACCACCCGGCGGCGTCGCCGACCACCGACACCGAGAACTGGTCCACGACCGTGCCGGTGTTGCGGACCCGCACCTCGACCGACGCCGACGATCCGGGCGTGACGGCCAACGTGGACGATTGAAGCGACGCGCTGGCACCCATCATGGCTCCTTAGAAAGGACGGGGAGAATTCGCCCCCCGTGACGTGCCTCGGCACCGGCGTAGGTCAATTCGGAGCGAATTCTCCCCGTCCTTTCGCCAGGCGCCATGAAGCTGCACGCTAACGGCGTTGCTCCGGGGTCACGCGGCTCCTTCACCAAAGTTTGCCCGTTGAGTCGTGGTGGAGTGCCCGATGAGGCGCCCGTGCCATCGTCGCCAACGGCGGGAGCGGACCACCCAAGGCGCTCCCTTGGAAGCGGCGGGAGGTTGAGCGATATGTCCGAGCGCATCACGGTGTACGTGTATGGCCACGACCCGATCTCACAGGCGGGGCTGGTCAGCCAGCTCAAGGCCAGGCCCGAGATCCACGTCCTCGACGACGACATCGACCGGGCGGCCGTGGCCGTGGTCGTGGTCGACGAGGTCGACGACGAGACGACCCGCGTCGTGCGGGCCATCCAGCGCAACGGCATCCCCCGCGTGCTCCTCGTCGTCACCCGCCTCGACGACGCCGGGATGCTCGGCGGGGTCGAAGCCGGGGCCTGCGGCCTCCTCCGCCGGAGCGAGTCCAACCCCGAGCGCCTGGTCGCCGCCATCCAGTCGGCCGCCACCGGCGACGGCAGCGTGCCCGCCGACCTCCTCGGCCGGCTGCTCGAACACGTCAGCCGCCTCCAGCGCCAGGTGCTGAGCCCCCGGGGCCTCACCCTGTCGGGCCTCAGCGAGCGGGAGATCGAGGTCCTCCGCCTGGTGGCCGACGGCATGGACACGTCCGAGATCGCCGGCTCCCTCGCCTACAGCGAGCGCACGATCAAGAACATCATCCACGACGTGACCGCCCGCCTGAACCTGCGCAACCGCTCGCACGCGGTGGCGTACGCCGTCCGGCAGGGCCTGATCTAGATGATCCATGAAGTCGACGAGACGCTGCGCTCGATCGTCAAGCGCGACGTCATCAACGGTTCCGACGTCGAGGTCGTGTTCGAGGCACCCACCAAGGACTGGGCCTCGCGCCGCAACACGCCCACCATCGACATGTACCTCTACGACATCCGCGAAGACATCAAGCGGCGCCAGCACGGCGAGGTCGAGATCCGCGACGAGTCCGGGCGGATCACCGGCCGGCGCCAGATCCCCCGCATCTTCAAGCTGTCGTACCTCATCACCGCGTGGACGCAACGGCCCGAGGACGAGCACCGGCTGCTGTCGGGGATGCTCGCCTGCTTCCTCCGCAACGACCGCATCCCGCTCGACTGGATGACGCCGGTGCTGCAGCAGAACGGCTGGCCCCTCAACGTGTCGATCGCGCTGCCCCCGCCGGAGGACCGTGCGCTGTCCGACGTGTGGTCGGCGCTGGGCGGCGAGCTCAAGCCTTCGCTCGACCTGGTCATCATCACGCCCATCGACGTCGACCGCTTCGTCGAGGCCGCGGCCCCGGTCGAGATGCCGCCGGTGTTCAACTGGGCCGGCACAGGCGACGGCGGCGGCCAGGCCGAGTCGGTGCAGGCCGCGCCGCCCGACGCCGAAGGGCGGGCCACCCGGCTGGTGCAGCTCGCCGAGAAGTCGTAATGGCCGGAGACCCGTCGCTGACCCACCTGCTCGGTCGGCTCGGGGTCATCGAAGCGAGGGTGCGGCTGACGGTGGCCGCCCGCCGCGCCGACGACCCCGCGGCCGACGACCCCTTCCGTGGCCTCTACCTCAGCGACGAGCTCGTCGACCGCTTGCTCGCGGGCGCCGCGCCCCCGCCACCGCCCGACGGCACCACCGCCGACTTCCTCGCCGAGTTGGAGGCCGAGGCCGACGCCGCCGAAGCCGGTGGCGCCGACTTGCGGTTGCGCCGCCTGACCCGGGCCTTCGGCCTCGAACCGCTCGACGTTGAACTGTTGCTGGTGGCCATCGCGCCCGACCTCGACAGCCGGTTCGAGCGGCTGTACGGCTACCTCCACGACGACGTGACCAGGCGGCGGGCCAGCATCGGCCTCGCCTTCGAGCTGGCCGGCCTGCCCCCTGCGGGCGGGGCCGCCCGCCAGCGGCTGACGACGTCGGGGCCGCTGATCGCGTCGGGCCTCGTCACCGTGGATGAGCCCGAGCGGCCGTTCCTGACCCGGTCGCTGCAGGTCCCCGACCGGGTGACGGCCCACCTCCTCGGCGACGACAGCGAGGACACCGACCTGGCCGGCGTGCTCATCAGCGCCTCCGCCGACGCCGCGCCCGATCCGGCGGCGCTGGCGCGCGCCCTCGACAACGGTGCCCGCCTCGCCTACCTCAGGGAGAAGCCGGGCTCGTCGGGGCGTTCGCTGGCCGCGGCCGCGCTGGCCGCCGTGGGCCGGCCCCTGGTGGTGCTCGACCTCGGCCGGTTGGGCGCGGCCGAAGACGCCGCCGCCGTGGCCCGCATCGCCATGCGCGACGCCCGGCTGCGGGGCGCCGGTCTCGTGGCCGGGCCCATCGAGGCGTTGGCCGACCGGTCGACGGCGGCGGTGCGGGCCTTCGCCGACCCGGCCGCGGCCGCGCCCGGCGCCGACCCCGCGCTGGCCTCGCCGGTGCTGCTGATCGGGCGCCGGTCGTGGGAGCCCGGCTGGAGCCACGACGTGCCCGTGCTGGTCGACGTGGTGCCG
>JAXDPV010000059.1:0-16258 GCA_034668185.1 Actinomycetota bacterium | reverse complement strand
TGCCCATGGGCGGCATGGTGCTCGGCCAGGTTTCGGGGCCGTTGGTCGCGTCAGCCCGCATCGGGGGTGCGATGTTGCTGGCCGGCGTGGCCGCGTGCGTCGGTTGCGCGGGCTTGTCGGTCGTGCGACGCGAGTGGCGTGCCGCTCTTGCGTTGGGCGGGGTCGCTCTCGCGTTCTCGACCTTGGGCTGGGTCGCGCCCGACGGTCGGGTCGAGGGGCGATTGCGGGTCGCCATCGTGCAGGGCGGCGGGCGGCGCGGCTTCCGGGCCATCAACACCGATCCGGGCGTCGTCCTCGAACGCCACCTTCGGGTGAGCGAACGGTTGCGGCCGCCGCTCGATCTCGTGGTGTGGCCCGAGAACACCGTCGACGTGGCGTCGATCGACGGCAGCCCCGAGGCCGACGCCCTGGCCGCGGTGGCCGAGCGATTGGGCGCGACCGTGGTCGCGGGCGTGACCGAGGATGCGTCGGAGTCGCGGTTCCAGAATGTCGCGGTGGCGTGGAACGCGCAGGGCGAGATCGTCGGCCGTTACACCAAGGCCCACCGCGTTCCCTTCGGCGAGTACGTGCCCATGCGGTCGTTGCTCGAACGGGTCGTCGACCTCAGCGTGCTGCCCCGCGATGCCGTCGCCGGGCGCGGTCCCGGCATCCTGCACACGCCGGCCGGCAACCTGGGCGTGGCCATCTCCTACGAGGTCTTCTTCGCCGAGCGCGGCCGGGCCGCGGCCCGCGCTGGTGGCGAGGTGTTGCTGGTGCCGACGAACGCGGCGTCGTTCACGACGAGCCAGGTGCCGACCCAGGAGGTCGCGGCGGCGCGGTTGCGGGCGTGGGAGACGGGGCGTTGGGTGTTGCAGTCGGCGCCCACGGGTTACGGCGCGGTGATCGACGCTCGGGGTCGGGTTCGGGCCCGCACCGTGTTGGGCAAGCCCGGCGTGTTGCACGGCCGGCCCGAGTTGCGCACGGGGCGCACGATCTACGTGGTGTTCGGCGACGCGCCGGTGGCGTTGCTGGCGTTGGCCGTGGTCGGCGCCGGTTGGTGGTTCAGTCGGCGTCGGTCAACTGGTTCGCCTTAGCGATGCGGCCGAGCCACTCCGCGCTCGGCTTCGGCGTGCGCACCTGGGTCTCGCGGTCGACGGCAATCAGGCCGAACGTGGGCCGGTAGCCGAGGGCCCATTCGAAGTTGTCGAAGGCCGACCAGCACGTGTAACCACGGACGTCGAGCCCGTCGTCGAGGCACTGGCCGACTTCTCGCAGGGCCCGGCGGACGTACTCGACGCGTTGGGTGTCGTCGCTCGTGCCGATGCCGTTCTCGGTGACGAGGATGGGCGTGCCGTCGGTGACCTCCCACGCCCGCCTGATGGTGGCGCCGAGGGCTTCGGGATAGAACTCGTAACCCATCAGCGTCTTGTCGGCGTCCTTCGGCGGTTCGACCATGCCGTCGGGCCCGATGAACGTGCGGGTGTAGGTCTGCACGCCGAAGAAGTCGTCGCCCCGGCAGGCTTCGAGGTAGATGTCCTCCATGCCCCTCCTGATGCGGTCGAGGCGTTGCTCGCCGCCTGGGGTCGCCTGGTAGTCGGTCATCGACAGGGTGAGGCCGACGGGGAAGTCGCCGGGCCCCGACTTGATGGCGTCGTAGGCCTTGCGGTGGGCGTCGACGAAGTTGCCGTTGACGGCCCGCCTCAGCCCGACGTCGTGGCGGCCGGGCGGGAAGGCGCCGGTGAGGAAGCCGTGCATGGCGACGATGTTGGGTTCGTTGATCGTGCAGCCCCAACCGATGACGTCGCCGATGGCCTCGGTGGTGCGGCCGCAGAAGCGGGCGAAGCGGTCGGCGGTGTCGGGCTCCTCCCACCCGCCGAGGTGGGTCACCCATCTCGGGGTGGTGAAGTGGTGGAAGGTGACGATCGGCGTGATGCCGTGCTCGTGGCACGTGGCGCACATGCGGCGGTAGTGGTCGAGGGCGGCCTTGGAGAACTCGCCCTCCTCCGGTTCGATGCGGCTCCATTCGACCGAGAAGCGGTAGGTCTTGAAGCCGAGGCCGGCGAGGAGGGCGATGTCGTCGGCATAGCGGTGGTAGTGGTCGATGGCGTCGCCGCTCGGCTCGACGCAGGGCGAGGCCGGGTTGTGCTCCCACGCCCACCAGTCGTTGTTCCAGTTGCCCCCCTCGACCTGGTGGGCGGCGGTGGCGGTGCCCCAGAGGAAGCCGTTCGGGAACGTGATCGTGGCCATGGCTCGGGACCTTACGATGCCTCCCATGAGCGATGCGTTGGACGGCCTCCTCGAGCTGCTCGACCTGGAGCCGATCGAGGTCAACATCTTCCGGGGCCGCAGCCCCGACGAGGAGCGCCAGCGGGTGTTCGGCGGCCAGGTGGCGGGGCAGGCGTTGGTGGCCGCGGGGCGGACGGTCGACCCCGACCGGCGGGTGCATTCACTCCACGCCTACTTCCTCCGGCCCGGCGATCCCGCCATCCCCATCCTCTACGACGTCGACCGCATCCGCGACGGCCGCTCGTTCACGACCCGGCGGGTCGTGGCCATCCAGCACGGTCGGGCGATCTTCCACCTGTCGGCGTCGTTCCACGTTTCCGAACCTGGCTTCGACCACCACGACCCGATGCCTTCGGTGCCGCCGCCCGATTCGTTGCCGACGTGGCAGGACCGGATGGCGGCCATGGGCGACGCCATCCCCGAGTGGTTCACCCGGCCCCGGCCGATCGACACCCGTTACGTGCAGGAGCCGTGGCGCACGCCTTCGGTGCCGGCTCGCGAGCCGTGCCAGCAAGTGTGGATGCGGGCCGACGGTTCGTTGCCCGACGACCCGATGCTCCATGCGTGCGTGGTCGCGTATGCGTCCGACATGACGTTGCTCGACTCGATCTTGTTGCCCCACCGGGGCGTGATGGCGGGCGGGCTGATGATGGCGTCGCTCGACCATGCGATGTGGTTCCACCGTCCGTTCCGGGCCGACGAGTGGTTCTTGTACGACCAGTCCTCGCCCTCGGCCTTCGGCGCTCGCGGGTTGGCCCGGGGATCGATCTTCCGGGCCGACGGCCAGTTGGCCATCTCGGTGATGCAGGAGGGCCTGGTGCGGGCCGAGACCAGGCGATGAAGTGGTTGTTGGGTTTGGTTGCAGTGTTCGTCTTGGCGAGTTGCTCGGCGAAGGGCGGGGACACGCCGGCGGTCGTTGCCCCTTCTACGACGTCGACCTCTACGTCGACGTCTCCGTCGACGTCGGCGGCTCCTGCCGGCCCGGTCGAGCTGGTGGTGAGCGAGGTGGCCACGAACCTCGACACCGTGTGGTCGATGAAGTTCGACGGCGACGGGAAGCTGTGGTTCACCCAGCGGGGCGGGCGGTTGCAACAGCTCGGTGGGCCCGGGCGTGACATCCCCGGCGTGCAGGAGTTGGGCGAGGCCGGCCTCATGGGCGTCGAGATCGACAGCCAAGGTCGGTTCTACGTGATGTACACGACGGCCGACGACAACCGCATCGCCCGGCTGGCCACCTACGACGCCGCGCCGGAGGTGTTGGTGTCGGGTATCCGCAAGGGTGTGATCCACGACGGCGGGCGGTTGCGGTTCGGGCCGGACGGCGCGCTGTACGCCACGACCGGCGACTCCGGCGATTCCAGCCTGGCCCCGCGGGCCGACAGCCTCAACGGCAAGATCCTTCGTATCGACGTGGGGCCGGGCGGCAAGGCTTCGGTGTTCAGCCGCGGCCACCGCAACGCCCAGGGGCTGTGCTTCGACGCCGGGGGGCGCTTCCTCTCGACCGAGCACGGTCCCGATCGGGGCGACGAGGTCAACGTCCTCACCGAAGGGTCCGACGGCGGTTGGCCTTCGGTCACCGGCAACGGCATCAAGAACTACACGCCCACCATCGCCCCCGGTGGGTGCGCCGTCTACGACGCCGACGCCATCCCCCAGTGGAAGGGCTCGATGCTGTTCACCACCTTGAAGGACACCGACCTGCGCCGGCTCACCTTCAACCCCGACGGCTCGGTCGCTTCCGAGGAGGTGTTGTATGACGGCGTCTACGGCCGGCTGCGGGACGTCGCCGTCGGGCCGGACGGTTCCGTCTACCTCGCCACCTCCAACCGCGACGGCCGGGGCTCGCCGAAGTCCGGCGACGACAGGATCTTGAGGATCGGGCCCAAGTCATGACACCGTGCCGCCTCTCCTCGATCATGCTGGCGCCGTTGCTCTTTGCCAGTGCCTGCTCGTCCTCACCGAGCAAGCACCTTGCGACACCTTCGACCTCGACCTCGACCTCCAGTTCAACGTCAACGTCGACGACGAGCTCCACGACGACCGCACCGCGAGCGGCCGAGAACGCCGAGGGGTTGGCGGCCACCATCCGCACGGCCGACAAGGCCATCGCCGACCCGGCGACCCCGCCCGCCGAGTTGGCCAAGCAGGCCCAGGCCCAGCAGGTTGCCTATCGAGCGCTGGTGAACGACCCGTCGAAGCAGGCGCCGACCTACGCCTTGCTCGATCCCGAGTTGCGGAGGTCGGCCCAGGCCAACGTCACCGCAGGCGCCAAGCTCCGGGCCCTCGTCAAGGCACCCAAGACGGAGCTGCCCCCGTGGCACATCGTCACCCCCGCCCCCGCCGACGAGCTCCTCGGCTACTACCACCAGGCCGAGGCCGAGGTCGGCGTGCCGTGGCAGTACCTCGCCGCCATCCACCTGGTCGAGACCCGCATGGGCCGCATCCGGGGCAACAGCGACGCCGGCGCCCAGGGCCCGATGCAATTCCTCCCGGCCACGTGGCAGCAGTACGGCAACGGGGGCGACATCAACTCCAACCACGATGCGATCTTCGCCGCTGCTAGGTATCTCAAGCGCAACGGGGCGCCCGGCGACATGCAGAACGCCCTTTACAACTACAACCACGCCCAGCAGTACGTCGACGCCGTCCTCGCCTACGGCGATCAGATGGCCGCCAACCCCCGCCGGTATTACGGCTACCACCAGTGGCAGGTCTATTACGTCATGGTCGGCGGCGACGTGTGGCTGCCCGAAGGTTGGACCAAGCCGCAGTAGTTGTCACACCCCCTCGCTACGGTGACGGCGTGGGGATCGACGTGACCCGAGTGGCGTATGGCGAGGCGGCAGTGGCCGCCTTGGCCGAGCAGGTGCGCGCCCTTCGCGGGGCGGGCGATCCGCTGGCGCCGGTCACCGTGGTGGTGCCGAGCAACTACGCCGCCGTGGCCACCCGGCGGGAGCTGGCCAGGCGGGGTGGTGTGGTCGCGGTCGCCTTCTCGACGTTGTACCGCTTGGCCGAGCGGTTGGCCGGCCCCGTGCTGGCCGCGCTCGGTCGGCGGCCGGTGTCGGCACCGATCGTGTTGCAAGCGGTGCGGGCGGTGCTGGCTTCCGAACCTGGCGTGTTGGCGCCGGTCGCTGGTCACGCGGCCACCGAGCTGGCCTTGGCCGCGGCGTGCCGGGAGTTGGCCGGCGTCGACGAGGTCGGCCTGTCGGCCCTCGCCGCCCAGAGCGATCGGGCCGCCGACGTCGTCCGCATCGTGCGTTTGGTTGGAGAACGGTTGCGGGCCTCGTGGTACGACGAACACGACCTGGTCGCGGCCGCGACCACCGCCGTCACCGCCGACGTAGGGCCCGTGATCGTCTACCTACCCGAACGGTTGCCGCCCGGCGGGGGCGAGTTGCTGCGCGCCCTCGCCCGGCACACGCCGGTGTCGGTGCTGGTCGGCGCCACCGGGGTCGACGATGCCGACGGCCCGGTGGTGGCCGGGTTGGAACGGGCCGGCATCCCGGTGGGCGCGGCCTCGGCGATCGACCGGCCGATGGCAACGCGTGTGGTGAGCGCCAGCGACCCCGACGAGGAGGTGCGGGCGGTCGTACGAATGATCGTGTGCGCCGCCCGCGAAGGCGTTTCGTTCGGGCGGATGGCCGTGTTCTTCGGTGCCGCCGATCCTTATGCCCGGCTGTTGCGGGAGCAGCTCGACGCCGCCGGCATCGCCGCCAACGGCACGCCGGTGCGGGCGATCGGCGACATGGTCGCCGGTCGGGTCCTCCGCTCGCTGCTGGCCTTGCCCGATCGGCGCTTCCGCCGCTCCGACGTGTTGGCCGCGCTCTCTACGGCCGACGTACCGGTGCGCGAATGGGAACGGGTGTCGCGCGCCGCCGGCGTGGTGGAGGGCACCGACTGGACCGACAAGCTGGCAGCGTTCGCCGAAGAGCGGATGCGCCGGGCCGGGTCCGCCGACGCCGACGAGCGCCCCCGCCTCGCCAGCCGCTTCCGCCACGAAGCCGCCCGGGCGGAGTCGTTGTCCGGCTACGTCGCCGACCTCGTGGCGACCATCGCTGCCGGCGACGACTGCAGTACATGGCGGGACATGTCCTCGTGGGCCGCCGCCCTCCTCTCCCGCTACCTGCCCGCCCACGCCACGACGCGCAAGCTATGGCCCGACGCCGAACGCGAGGCGGCCGAGCGGGTCGAGGCCGCGGTCGAGCGGTTGGGCGGCCTCGATGCCGTCGACGGGCCCACGCCGACGGTCGAGGTCTTCCGCCGGCTGCTCGACGGCGAGCTCGATGCCGCCGTCCAACGCATCGGTCGCTTGGGCGAGGGCGTGCTCGTCGGTCCCTTGTCGTTGGCTGCCGGCCTCACCCTCGACCGGGTGTTCGTGGTCGGTCTGGCCGAGGGCACGTTCCCCGACCGCCGCCTCGACGATTCGCTCCTGCCCGACCGCGAGCGGGCGGTGGCCGGCGGCCAGCTCACCCTGCGGGCCGACCACATCCACGACGACCACCGCCACCTGCTGGCGGCGTTGGCCGCGGGCCCGGCGACCGTGTGCTTCCCCCGTGGCGACCTGCGCCAGCCCGGGTCGCGGACGGCGTCCCGCTGGTTGCTCGACGACGCCTCGCGGCTCGACGGTGGCCCGTCCCGCCTCTTCACCGCCGACCTGCACGCCCGCGAGGGCGCCGGCTGGCTGGACGTGGTGCCGTCGTTCACCGCCGGGTTGCGACGGGCGGCGTTGCCGGCCACAACCCAGGAGCACCGGCTCGCCGTCCTCCTGCGTGGCGACGGGCCGCTGTCCTCCCGAACCCCGGCGCTGGTCGATCCCGTGCTCGCCGCCGGCGCCGCACTGGCCGAGGCCCGCCGGAGCAACGCCTTCACCCGCTTCGACGGCAACCTCGACGGGGTCGACCTCGGCCCGATCACCGATGGCCGGCGGGCCCACTCCGCGACCCGGCTACAAGCGTGGGCCGAGTGCCCACACGCGTATCTGCTCGAGCACGTGCTCGGCGTCGAGCCCCTCGAAGAGCCCGAGCGCCGGCTGCGGCTCGACCCGCTCGACAAGGGCGCGCTCGTCCACGAGGTGCTGCACCGCTTCGTGGCCGAGGGCAGCCGCGACCTCGACCGCCTGCTGGCCATCGGCGCCGAGGTGTGCGACGAGTTCGCGTCACGGGGCCGCACCGGCCGCCAGTTGTTCTGGCGACGCGACCGGGCCCGCATACTCGCCGATCTCGAGGTGTGGTTCGCCGACGACGAAAGCTGGCGCAAGGGCGTGGGCGCCGAGCCCGTCGCCGCCGAGCACCGCTTCGACACGGTCGTGCCGCTGCCCGCCGGCGAGGGCGTGCGGGTGCGGGGTGTCATCGACCGCATCGACCGGCTGCCCGATGGGAGGCTGGTGGTGTTCGACTACAAGACGGGGCGGTCCGAGCCCTACAAGGGCCTGGGCGAGGACGACCCCCACCAGGGCGGCGCCCGCTTGCAGCCGGTCCTCTACGCCGCCGGCGCGGGCGCGGAGTTCGGGGGCGAGCCCGTCAGGTTCGACTACTGGTTCGTGACCAGCGCCGGCGGCTTCGACCGCATCGGCTACGAGGTGACCCCGGCCGTGGCCGACGACGTTGGCGGCGCGCTCGCCACCATCGTCGACGGCATCGAGCAGGGCCTGTTCCCCCGGCGACCGCCGGAATCGCCGGCCTGGAACCGGGTCGACTGTTGGTATTGCTCGCCCGACGGGCTCAACGCCGCCGAAGCTCGGCGCGACTGGGAACGCAAGCGGGCCGACGCCGTCCTGGCCGGCTACGTCTCGCTCTGCGAGCCGACGGAGGACGACGATGGCGACGCCTGACGATCCCGCCCGGTCGGCGGTGAAGACCGAGCTGAACCGCACGCTGTTCCTCGAGGCCGGCGCCGGTTCGGGCAAGACGACGAGCCTGGTCGAGCGGTTCGTGGCCCTGGTCGAGGCCGGCGTGCCCGCCGACCGCATCGCCGCCATCACCTTCACCGAGAAGGCCGCCCGCGAGCTGGCCGACCGTGTGCGCCAGGCGTTGGAGGCCGGCGGCCACGACCATGCCCTCGACCTGCTCGATCGGGCGGCCATCGGCACGCTCCACGCCTTCGCCCAACGCATCCTGAACGAACACCCGATCGAGGCGGGGTTGCCGCCACGGCTCGAAGTCCTCGACGAGATCAGCTCGCAACTGGCGTTCGAGGAACGGTGGGACGCGTTCGTCGACCACCTCCTGGAGGACGAAGCCGTCGAGGTGCCGTTCCGCATGTTGTTGGCGTCGGGGGTCGACCTCCGCCACCTCCGCGATGTCGCCATCGCCTTCGCCGACAACTGGGACCTGGTGGCCGAGCGCCTCGGCGAGCGACCGGCGGTGATGACCCCGCTCGACCTGGCTGAGGTGTGGGCCGCGGTCGACGACGTGCTGGCGTTGTGCGACGGATGCACCGACGAGGACGACAAGCTGCTCGCCCGCCTCGGCGAGCTGGCGTCGTGGCGCGACGGGCTGCGGGTTGCAGCCGACGACGACGCCAGGCTGTCGTTGCTGGGCGAGCGGCCGAGCACGAAGGTGGGCAACATCGGCCGGACCGGGAGCTGGCCCGACGTCGGTTCGGTGCGGAGCGCGGTGGGCCAGGTCGGCGAGCGCTGCGACGCCCTTCGCCGCTCGGTGCAGCAGGCGGCTATCGCCCACCTGGCCGATGCCATCGGTCGCTTTACCGTCGCCGGTGCCGAGGAACGACGGAAGGCGGGGCAACTCGAGTTCCACGACCTGCTGGTGCTGGCCCGTCAGGTGTTGCGCGATCCCGTGCATGGGCCGTCGGTGCGGGCCGCGGTGCGCGACCGCTACCAACGCCTGTTGCTCGACGAGTTCCAGGACACCGACCCGATCCAGGTCGAGATGGCGACGCTGCTGGCCGCCGACCCGAGCGCGGAGCCGGGCGGTTGGAGGGATGCGGTGGTCGAGCCTGGTCGCCTGTTCTTCGTCGGCGATCCCAAGCAGTCGATCTACCGGTTCAGGCGGGCCGACATCGAGGTCTTCCTGGCCGCCCGTGATCGCCTGGCCGGCAGCCTGCACCGGCTGACGACCAACTTCCGCACGACCGCCCCGATCCTCGATTGGGTGAACCACACCTTCGGTCGCTTGATCGTCGAGGAGCCGGGGTCGCAACCGGCCTACGAGCCGCTGGCGGTCCACCGGAACGAGCCCGCGCCGGTGGGGCCGTCGATCGCGGTGTTCGGGGGGACACCCCACCCGGCCACGACGACGGCCGACGGGTTGCGGCGGGCCGAGGCCGACGATGTCGCCGCGCTGGCCGGGCGGGCGGTGGCCGAAGGCTGGTCGGTCGGCGACGGCGACGACGGCTGGCGGCCGGCGCGGTGGGGCGACGTGGCCATCCTCCTGCCGGCCCGGACGTCGTTGCGCCAGCTCGAGCAGGCGTTGGAGTCGGCCGGTGTCCCCTACCGGGCCGAGACGTCGTCGCTCGTCTACGGCACCGGCGAAGTGCGCGACCTGTTGATGGTGGCCCGGGCGGTGGAAGACCCGACCGATTCGCTGGCGGTGGTGGCCGCGCTGCGGACGCCGGCCTTCGGTTGTGGCGACGACGACCTCTACACCTGGCACGTCGAGCACAAGGGTTGGTGGGACCACCAGGCGCCGCTGCCCGACGGCGCCGATGCCGACCACCCGGTGGCGCTCGGGCTGGCATGGCTCGGCGAGCTGCACCGCGAGCGACGGTGGTTGGCGCCGAGCCAGGTGCTCGAACGCATCGTTCGCGAGCGTCGGTTGCTGGAGGTGGCCTTCGTCCATCCCCGGCCGCGCGACCTGTGGCGGCGCCTGCGGTTCGTGGTCGACCAGGCGCGGGCGTGGGAGGAAGCCGGCGGTGTCACCCTGCGGCAATACTTGTCGTGGGTGAAGCTGCTCGGGGCCGAGGGATCGCGCGTGCTCGAGACGGTGTTGCCCGAGACCGACGACGACGCCGTGCGCATCCTCACCGTCCATGGCGCCAAAGGTCTGGAGTTCCCGATCACGATCCTGTCGGGTCTGACCACGCAGCTCCGGGCCCGCCCGGCCGGCGTGCGCGTTCGCTTCCCGGCGGCGGGTGGTTGGGCCCTCAAGCTCGGGTCCGACGTCCGCACCGAGGAGTTCGAGGCCGGCGAGGCCATCGAGGAGCAAATGGACCGGCACGAGCGGCTGCGGTTGTTGTACGTCGCCGCCACCCGCGCCCGCGATCACCTCGTCGTCTCCGCCCACCGGCGCCTACCCAAGCCCACCGGCCGCACCCCCGACACCGCCGCCCAAGTGCTCTGGGACGCGGGCCACGACTCCCCCGCCCTCGTCATACTCGACGCCCTCGACCCCACGGCCGCGCCCGCACCGTCGGTCCCGGCAGCACCGCCATCCACCCCCACGACCCTGGACGACCGCGACCTCCCGCCCCTTCCCGAGTGGGACGAGTGGGAAGCGGAGCGCACCGAAATCATCCGCCGGGCGTCGCGCCCGCTGTCGACGTCGGCCACCGCCTTGGCCAAACGGGCCGTCGAGCTCGGCGACGCCACCGACCCCGCCCTGGCCAAGGCCGCCCGCGACCTCGACCTGCCGCCGTGGCAACGAGGCCGCTACGGCACCGCCGTCGGCCGGGCCGTCCACGGCGTGCTCCAATTGATCGACCTGGCCACCGGCGAAAGCCTCGACGATGCCGCCGCCGCCCAAGCGTCCGCCGAAGGCATCCCTAGCCGGGCACCCGTCGTCGCCGCCCTGGCCCGCTCCGCCCTCAGCTCAAACGTCGTCCAACGAGCCGCCACCTGCCCCCACTGGCGCGAGGTCTACGTCGGCTGCCCCCTCGGCGACGACGGCGTCCTCGAAGGCTTCGTCGACCTCCTCTACCGCGACGACGACGGCCTCGTCCTGGTCGACCACAAGACCGACGCCTGGTCCACCGACGCCGACCTCGACGCCAAGGCTGCCCGCTACCGCACCCAACTCGCCGCCTACGCCCACGCCCTGACCACCGTCCTCGGCGAACCCATCGCCCGTGGCGTCCTGCTGTTCGTCAGCTCCACCACGACGGTCGAAAGAGAAGTCGACCTGAAGTCGATCGACGTGCCCCAACTAGCGCTGGCCGAGGGGCACGTATGACCGCTCGGGAGCGCCGACGTAGAGCTGGCGGGGGCGGGTGATGCGCTGGTCCTGGTCGAGAAGCTCGACCCAGTGGGCCAGCCAGCCGGCCATGCGGGGGATGGCAAACAGGACGGTGAACATCTCGATGGGGAAGCCCATGGCCTGGTAGATCAGCCCGGAGTAGAAGTCGACGTTCGGATAGAGCTTGCGGGAGGTGAAGTACTCGTCCGACAAGGCCGTCTCCTCGAGCTTCAAGGCGATATCGAGCAGCGGGTTCTTGCCAGTGATCTCGAAGACATCTTCGGCCGCCTTCTTGATGATGGTGGCCCGGGGGTCGAAGTTCTTGTAGACCCGGTGGCCGAAGCCCTGGAGCCGGCCCTTGCCCGACTTCACGGCATCGATGAACGATGGCACGTTCTCGATCGAGCCGATCTCGGTGAGCATCTTGATGACGGCCTCGTTGGCGCCGCCGTGGCGGGGCCCGTACAACGCAGCAGCAGCAGCGGCGGCGGCCGAGTAGGGGTCAGCGTGGGCCGAGCCGACGGTGCGCATGGCCGTGGTGCCGCAGTTCTGCTCGTGGTCGGCGTGCAGGATGAAGAGCACGTCAAGCGCACGGGCAAGAGCGGGGTTGGCGTCGTAGCGGGGCTCGGCGATCTTCCACATCATGGCCAGGAAGTTGGCCGAGAACGACAAAGAGTTATCCGGGTAGACGAACGGCTGGCCGACCGAGAACCGGTGGCACGCAGCCGCCAGCGTCGGCATCTTGGCGATCAACCGCACGACCTGCTTGTGGCGCACGTCGGGGTCGTGGATCTCCTTGGCCTCAGGGTAAAACGTCGACAACGCCGCCAGCCCCGACACCAACATCCCCATCGGATGGGCGTCGTAGTGGAAGCCCTCGAGGAACCGCTTGCGCATGTTCTCGTGGATGAACGTGTGGTACGTGATGTCACGGACCCACGTCTCGTGCTCCGCCGACGTCGGCAGCTCGCCGTAGACGAGCAGGTACGCCACTTCGAGATAGCTCGACTGCGAAGCCAACTGCTCGATCGGATAGCCCCGATACCGGAGCACGCCGTTGTCGCCGTCGAGATAGGTGATCGAGGACTTGCACGCCGCCGTGGCCATGAACGCCTCGTCGAAGAACCACACGCCCGGCAGGTGCTTGCGCCAGATGTCGGCGTTCACGCCCCCGTCTTCGATGGGTACGTCGAACGTCTCGCCGGTGCGGTTGTCGGTGATGCTGATGGAGTCGGCCACGTCCCCCGATGCTATCGGCCCGCCCCACCCCCAGATTTCCCCGCGAACCGGACCAAGCGACCAGGTCGGGCGCCCGTGGGCACGCCGTCCTCGAACGTCACCTGCCCCGACTGCAACGTCATCACGTAACCGTCGGCCCGCTGCACCAGCCGCCGACCGCCGGCCGGAAGGTCGAACACCATCTCGGGAGCGTGCAACCGAACGTTGTCGACGTCGACCAAGTTGAGATCGGCCCGCAACCCGACGGCGATCGAACCACGATCCGACAACCCGTACGTCCGAGCCGGCCGGGCCGTCTGCAGGTGGACCGCGGTCTCCAAAGGAATCCGCTCGCCCCGGGAACGGTCGCGCACCCAGTGGGTGAGCAACGAGGTCGGCATACTCACGTCGCAGATCAACCCGCAGTGGGCGCCGCCGTCGCTCAGCCCCAACACCGTCCGAGGGTGCAACATCATCTCCCGCACGGCTTCGAGGTCGGTGTCCTCGTAGCTCGACAGCGGGGCGAACAACAGCGACGCACCGTCGCGCTCCAGCAACCAGTCGAGCACGACCTCCTCGGGCCGGCGACCGGAAGCCGAAGCCACGGCGTCGACCGACATCGACGGCGAAGGCTCGTAGTCGGGCGGGTCGCCCAACGGGAAGATGCGCTTCCACCGCGAGATCAACGACTTGGCGATGGCGTTGCCGGTCGACGACTCCTCGGCCAACAGCGCGGAACGCACCGAAGGCGAACGCAACTGCGCGACCCGCTCGGCCAGCGGCAGGTCGGCCAGCCGCCGGTACGTCGGATGGGTGATGAACGGGTGCAGCGACGACTGCAACCCGAACAGCATCCCCGTCGGCCGGCACGGCACCTGGGGCACGATCGTCAGGCCCGAAGCGGCCGAGGCCTCGGCCGCGTCCAACGCCGCCCGATAGGCCAGCGGGTCGAACGGCGTCTGGCTCAAGGAGTACGTCACCGTCGCCCCCGAGCGCCGGGCGATCTCGCTCATCCACTCGCCGTCGGAGCCGGTCGGCGAACCGTCGGAGATGAACTGGAACACGCCGTGCCCCGCAGCGCCGATGGCATCGCCGATGGCGACCAACTCGTCGGGCAGGGCGTCGGTGCCCGGCACCAACCCGTGCTTCGAACGGTGCAACAGCGTGCGGCTGGTGGTGAACCCGGCCGCGCCCGCGTCCAACGCCGAGCGCACCAACGCAGCCATCGCCGCGATCTCGTCGGCAGTCGGCGACGACTCGTGGGCCCGCTCGCCCATCACGTAAGCCCGAAGCGCGGCGTGGGGAACCTGGGCGCAGACGTCGAGCACCCGGTCGGTGCGCTCCAGCGCGTCGAGGTACTCGGGGAACGACTCCCACTGCCAGTCGATGCCCTCGTGCAGCGCCGAGCCGGGAATGTCCTCGACGCCCTCCATCAGCTCGATGAGGAAGTCGTGGCCGTCGGGCCGCACCGGTGCAAAGCCCACCCCGCAGTTGCCCATGACCACCGTGGTGACGCCGTGCCAGCTCGACGGCGTGACCTCCGGGTCCCACGTCGCCTGGCCGTCGTAGTGCGTGTGGATGTCGACCCAGCCGGGCAGCACCGAAAGACCGGAAGCGTCGAGCTCACGGGCGCCCCGCCCGTCGACCGAGCCCACCTCGGTGATGACGCCGGCGTCGACGGCGACGTCGCCGAGAAACCCCGGCGCACCCGTCCCGTCCACGATCGTGCCGCCCCTGATCACCAACTCGTGCGTTGCCATCGCCCGACGCTAGCCAGACTGTGGGGGACATGGCCTGGGACGGCGACTCCTACCAAGAGCGGTTCGACGAGCTGGCCTCGACCGGCGCCGACGTCCACGGCGAGGCCGCCTTCGTGATGCGCTTCCAACCCCGATCGGTACTCGACGCCGGCTGCGGCACCGGCCGGGTGGCCATCGAGCTGGCCAAGCGGGGCGTCGAAGAAGTCGTCGGCGCCGACGTCGACCCGTCGATGCTGGCCACCGCCGCCCGCCTCGGCCCGACCGTCGAGTGGGTCGAGTCCGACCTCACCACCCTCGACCTCGGCCGCACCTTCGACGTCGTGGTCATGGCGGGCAACGTCCCGCTGTTCACCCCGCCCGGCACCGAGGCCGCCCTGGTCGCCGGCTGCGCGAGACACGCGAGCCGGCACCTCGTGGCCGGCTTCCAGCTCGGCCGGGGCTACGACCTCGACGACTACGACGCCCACTGCCGCGCCGCCGGCCTCGTCCCGGCCGAGCGCTGGTCGACGTGGGACGCCCAACCCTTCGACCCGTCGGGCGACTACGCCGTCTCGGTCCACAATGTGACGTGACCGAGACCCGCCCCCGGCTCGTGCTGGCCTCGGCCTCCCCCGCCCGGCTGCGGCTCTTGCGCGACGCCGGCTTCGATCCCGAGGTCGTGGTGAGCGGCGTCGACGAGGACGACCTCGGCGGCATCACCGAGCCGGCCAAGGTGGCGCTGGTCCTGGCCGAGCGCAAGGCCCAGGCAGTAGCGGCCCAGAGCGCGCCGAACGCCATCGTCATCGGCTGCGACTCGGTGCTCGACCTCGACGGCCTCGCCGTGGGCAAGCCGGCGTCGCCAGAGGAAGCCACAAGCCGATGGATGGCCATGCGCGGCCGGGAGGCAATCCTGCTCACCGGCCATTGCGTCGTCGACACCACCACCGGCAAGACCGCATCCGACGTCGCCGACACCATCGTCCGCTTCGGCACCCCGAGCGACGAAGAGATCGAGCGCTATGTCGCCACCGGCGAGCCCCTCCACGTGGCCGGCGCCTTCACCTTGCAAGGCCGATCGGCCCCGTTCATCGACGGCATCGACGGCGACCCGGGCAACGTCATCGGCCTCTCCCTCCCGCTCCTCCGCCGCCTCCTCCGACAACTCGGCGTGGAGGTGACCCAACTGTGGGCTTGAAGATCGGCCCCATCGAGGTCGACCCGCCGGTCGTGCTGGCCCCGATGGCCGGCGTCACCAACATCGCCTTCCGCCGCCTCTGCCGCGAGTACGGCGCCGGCCTCTACGTCAGCGAGATGGTCACCGCCAGGGCCGTGCTCGAAGGCAACGCCCGCACCATGCGGATGGCCTCGTTCGCCGACGACGAACCGGTGCGCAGCGTCCAGCTCTACGGCGTCGCCCCCAAGGTGATGGCCAGCGCGGTCAAGCGGATGGTCGACGAGGTCGGCGTCGACCACCTCGACCTCAACTTCGGTTGCCCGGCGGCCAAGGTGACGAAGAAGGGTGGCGGCGCGGCCCTGCCCGTCCACCGGGTGCTGTTCAGGGAAGTGGTGCGGGCGGCGGTGCAAGCCGCGGGCCCGGTGCCGGTCACGGTCAAGCTGCGGGTCGGGGTCGACGACGCCAACGTCACCTTCCTCGACGCCGGCCGCATCGCCGAGGACGAAGGCGCGGCCGCGGTCTCCCTCCACGCCCGCACCGCCGAGCAGCTCTACTCGGGCGCGGCCCGATGGCACGCCATCGCCGAGCTGAAGGAGACGGTGACGTCGATACCGGTGCTCGGCAACGGCGACATCTGGGAAGCGGCCGACGCCATCCGTATGCAAGCCGAGACCGGATGCGACGGCGTCGTCATCGGCCGCGGTTGCCTGGGCCGGCCGTGGTTGTTCCGCGAC